>NZ_MTCA01000034.1:0-23672 GCF_002150205.1 Flavobacterium sp. FPG59
AAATAATGTTATAAAATTGTTAAATAATTAACCAAAACTATCAATATTTAACAAACGTATTATGAAAAAAATTATGTTACCTGCTTTAGCATTTATGATGCTTTTTTCTTGTCAAAATGACACCACAGAAACTAACGCTCCAGAAGCTTCAGCAACTCTTAGAAGAGGTTGTGCTTCTCAAGAAGTTTTAGCTGCTCAAATGAAAGCAGATCCTAGTCTTGCACTAAGAATGAACAAAATTGAAGAATTTACTAAAAACGCAATGGCTAACGGAAGATTAGTTAATGGTAAAGTTGAAATTCCTGTTGTTGTAAACGTATTGTACAAAACTGCAGCTGAAAACATTTCATTAGCTCAAATTCAATCTCAAATTGATGTGTTAAACAGAGATTTCAACGCTTTGAATTCTGACTTTAATCAAGTTCCAACGGCATTTGCTGGAGTAAAAGCTAATGTTGGAATTTCATTTGTATTACAAAATGTAGTAAGAAAAGCTACTAATACAACATCTTTCTCAACTAATGATGCTATGAAAAAAGCATCAACTGGAATTGCACCTACTACACCTACTACTGTATTAAACATGTGGTCTTGTAATTTAGGTGGTGGAATCTTAGGATACGCTCAATTTCCTGGAGGAGCTTCAGCAACTGATGGTGTTGTAATGGATAATAATGCTTTTGGAACTACTGGATCGGTTACAGCTCCTTTCAACTTAGGAAGAACTGCAACTCATGAAGTTGGTCACTGGTTAAACTTACGTCACATTTGGGGAGATGCAACATGTGGAAGCGACTTAGTTTCTGACACACCTACTCACAATGAGCCTAATTATGGTGTTCCAGCAGCAGGACACAGAAGTACTTGTACAGGTACTCCTTTAGAAATGTACATGAACTACATGGACTACACTGATGATAGAGGAATGTTCATGTTTAGTAATGGACAAAAAGCTAGAATGGCTGCATTATTCGCAGTTGGCGGAGCAAGAAGAAGCTTCGGAATATAATTTCAGCCCTGATTAATATTTAAAACTCGCTACTTGTTAGCGAGTTTTTTTATATTTACAATTTAAATATAAATTATGATTACCTCAAAAATTATTTCAAACGGTATTTTAAGAGCCCTATTTACTATAATCTGCTGTGGTTTACTACTCTTTTTTGTTTACCAAATTCAGTCCATAATAATATATATCATTATTTCCTTGATATTAACCCTGATTGGCAATCCTATTTTAAATTTTTTCAAACATAAACTAAAGTTCAATCATCTTGTTGCAACAATAGTAACTTTACTTTTATTTATTGGAATTTTGTCTAGCTTAATTATGATGTTTATTCCTTTGATTGTTTCTCAAGGCGCAAACCTTTCATTATTAAATACTGCCCAAATTGAAAAAGATATTATTCTTTTAATAGATCAAATTAGTGTTTTTTTAAACGATCATAATATCGACTCTGCTAAATTACTAAAGGAATCAAATATCACTTCTAAGTTAAATTTTAACTTCATTCCCAATTTTCTTAATTCAATTTTAAATACCATCAGTAGTTTTGGAGTAGGATTAGGATCGGTATTATTCATCACTTTTTTCTTTTTAAAAGATCGTTTGATGTTCATCATTGGAGTAAAAAAAATAATTCCTATCAGCCATGAAGAACAAGTGTTAAATTCATTTAACAAAATAAATGGGTTACTATCAAGATATTTTATAGGGCTACTATTACAGCTATTTATTGTCTTTTTATTGTACGTAATTGTTCTATTAATTTTTGGTGTTCCTAATGCTGTTGTTATTGCGTTCTTGTGTGCAGTGCTTAATATCATTCCGTATGTTGGCCCTTTAATTGCATCTGTTTTGGCAGCAATCTTAACTATGCTAAGCAATTTAGGAAGTAATTTTCAAACAGAAATATTACCAGTAACTATTTATGTTTTAATAGGTTTTTGGATCGTACAAGTAATAGATAACAATGTATCACAACCGCTAATTTTTTCAAAAAGTGTAAGCTCACATCCCCTTGAAATTTTTCTAGTTATCCTTATTGCCGGATTCCTTTCTGGAATTTTAGGAATGGTAATCGCTGTGCCCATTTACACGATTATCAAAGTCATAGGAAAAGAGTTTTTTCCAGAAAATAAAATTATCATGCTGTTAACAAAAGATATTTAACGTTGAACTCAAAAATATTAGATCCTGATATCCAATTGTTTATAAACAATAATTTGGATAAAAATATAGCACAGCTTGCCTTGCAAAAAAATCCGTTTGATTCAGTTGATTGGATTCAAATTATTAACCAAATCGAAGCTAAGGCTAAAGCCAAGGATAAATTACCTACTTGGTTTTCTACCGCTTTAATTTATTACCCAAGTAAAATTTCTGTAGAACAAACATCTTCAGAAAAGACAGCAGCCTACAAAGCATCGTTAACCCATGGGACATCACTTATTGATCTCACAGGCGGTTTTGGTGTTGATGACTATTATTTCTCAAAAACCTTTAAAGATGTAGCTCATTGCGAAATTAATACCGAATTATCTCAAATAGCAAAACACAATTTCAATCAACTCAATTGTAATTCCATAACCTGCTTCTCTGGAGATAGTAATGAAACGCTTAAAAACATAAACAAAAATTGGGACTGGATATACATTGACCCCTCCAGAAGAAATGATGCTAAAGGCAAAGTTTTTATGCTAAAGGATTGTTTGCCAAATGTTCCTGAAAACTTAGATTTTTACTTTCAAAAAACCAATTCAATTTTGATAAAAACAGCACCTTTATTGGATATTACAGCTGGACTGTCAGAACTTAAATGCGTAAAAAGCATTCATATTGTTGCTTTAGAAAATGAAGTGAAAGAACTCCTATGGGAATTGCATAAAGAATACTCCGGAGTAACCACGATAAAATCAGTCAACTTAAACAAAAATGAAATCGAAAACTTTGATTTTGTTTGGAACGATAATAGCCAAATTGCAACTTACAGTGAACCTCAAAAATACCTTTACGAAGCAAATAGTGCCATAATGAAATCTGGAGGGTTTGATGCTGTTAGTGCTTTTTACAAAGTAAACAAACTGCATAAACATTCCCATTTATACACATCAAATGAACAAATCCCTTTTCCAGGGAGAACGTTTCACATAAGAAAGTCATTTCCATATTCAAAAAACGAAATGAAAATACAACTCGAAAATAAAAAAGCCAACATAACTATTCGAAACTTTCCAGATACAGTAGAAAAAATCAGAAAAAAATGGAAAATTAAAGATGGTGGAGACACCTATTGTTTTTTTACAATTGATGAAAATAATGACAAAATTGTTTTACTTTGCGACAAAATATAATTGAAATGAAATACGTAACATTACTCTTTTTTGTACTAATTAATACTACTGTATTCAGCCAAAAACCATGTGAATACAGTGAGAATATTACAGATTCTATAGGGTCTTACAAGATAACAAAAGAATACATGATTAGTGAGAAAAATTTTGGAACAAATAAAAGTTACATCTTTTTCTCCCTAGCTATGACTGATGGCTTACCTACTTTAAACGTGCAAACCATTCAAAAAAGTAAAGACTTTATAAGAGCAAATTGTTTTGATAAAAATTCTAGAATTTACCTGCAGTTAAACAACGGTAAAATTGTAACCTTAATTCATGTTGATCAAGAAAATTGCGGCACCATTTTAAGAGATGACAAACAATTTGACAACAGAGTCAATACAGGAGTTTTTATGTTTGCCAAAGAAAATTTTGAAGATCTTAAAACAATCCCTATCACTTTAATGCGAATAAAATACCTAACAGATACTGAGGATCATGTTATTAAAAAAGAATTTCTTTCTGAACTCAATAACGAAACCTACAATCCAGAAAACTATTTTATCAATTATTTAAAATGTGTAGAGTAGCTATTATTCACATTCCCATTTTGTATTTGAAACGGGATTTTTTAAGCCCGCTTTTAAATTGTAATGCCACCATTCTGAATCAAATGAATTAAAACCAGCACTAATCATTACTGATTTTAATAGTTTTCGGTTTTGCAATACATTTTTAGGTAAATCTTGATATAAATGACTTGCTTTCTCGCCAAAAAAATCAAAATCAGTACCCATATCCACTGCTTCTCCTTGAAGGGTTACAAGGGAAATATCTACCGCTCCACCCCTATTGTGAATAGAACCCGTTTTAGGGTTTGCCACATACTTAGGATTAGGAACTATTTCCCACATTTTTTTTTGGATATCCAAAGGTCTGTAGCAGTCATAAATTTTTATTTTATATCCTTTTTGAGCCAATTTGTTATTGGCTTTAACCAAAGCTTTAACCGTTTTTAAACGCAAAAAACACTCTGAGCAATCATACACCTTAGCTTTTAAAAAATTATCATCAGTAGCGTACTTCATGTCATAGACAAAAGCATCACTATACGTTTTTAAATTCACAAAAGTCGTGTCATTTACTTTGTCATTTTTTTCAATAAGTGAATTAGGCAAAGAAGATTGTGCTAAAGCACTATTTAAAAACAGGAACATGGCAGAGAGAAAAAACAATTTCATTTTTGATACAATTACAGTATTAATTAAGAGTGGTTTTTTGTAAAATTATACAAAAAATTGGATAGCAGCATTAAAACAAATAAAGGATTCTAACTTATGACAAAATGTCGATAAAGCCTTGACAATGTAATTTCGTTAAGAACACAGCAGCTCGATTTTTTTCATTTTAACGAAAGAGGAATCTCATTATTTACTCACTTCATGTGATGTATCACGTTAGTTGAAATACCAAAATATACTTTTGAATTCACTTGTGTAAAAATGATTAGGCTTTGCAAACTATTTTTACACCGCAAAAATGCGGTGATTAATTTAATTTTATCGTTTACCAATTACGCCATCATCCCCTTTACAAAAACCTCCACAAACTCTTTCATTTTAGCTATAATTCGGTCACCAATGGTTCTCGCCTGCAGGATGCTAGGTCTGTTGTCTAAGCATTGAAAGACTTCGTCTTTTATGGGTTCTCGACCGCTGTAAATGTAGGCATATATTAAGGATTTGAATTGTGCTTTGTCCAGGTGTTCTTCCTCGCATAGCTTGCCTAATGCCAAGACTTTTTGATCTTGCCAATATTTTTCAAACTCATCTTCAATAGAATCTCCGTCTTTGATGTTGGGCATATTTTCATCTATGAATTTTTGAATCAATTCTCGTTTGCTTCTCAGCTGAATGTCTCCTCCCAATAAATCAATAATAGCTTTCTTTTGGGCTGCAGCAGCGGTTGGTGTTTTTTCCCCTTTTAGTTGCGCTAACAATCTCAAGATGTAGGCCACGTTGATTTGGTCGGTATGGATTAATTCTAATTCAAAATCAATGTCATCCAGAATCGATGTCTTTTTCTTTTCATTATCCTGCTTCACCTTTTGGTAGATGTCTAAATACTTGGCTTTGTAGTCTTCGTATTCTTGCTCCTCAATTCCTAAATCATCCCAATCAAAATCAGTATAGGATTGCAACACATTCATTGCTCGCATCAACTTTCTGAATGCTTGCACAAATTGAGCATCTTCTTCTTCATTTTTTAAATCATTTACGCTTTGATATGTGGGTGTAATTTCTCTTAAAAGCTTTAAAGCTTCATCAAACTTCTCCGCAATGGCCTCATAATCGGGCATGGTCACTACTTCGATTGCCTCTTTATTCGAAAACAAAGTGATGGCATCATCAGTTGCTTTTTTAAGGTTTCTAAAAGCCAAAATGTTTCCTTGCGACTTCTGTTCTCCCAAAACCCTGTTGGTTCTGGAATACGCTTGAATCAAACCGTGTTGTTTTAAGTTTTTATCTACATACAGCGTATTTACTTTTTTAGCATCAAAACCGGTAAGCATCATATTCACAACAATCACAATATCCAAACGGTCTTTCTCGTGGTTGAAGTTTTCTTTTTCTCGATCTTTTAATCGTTGGCTTATGTTTTTAAAGTAATTCTCAAACTGTTGGCTGTCCTTAGTCGAAAAACTAGTATTGTACATTTTGTTGTAGTCCCCAATGTATTTTTCTAGCTTGTCACGCGTATGTTTGGATTGATAGGTCGTTGGCTTTTCTGCTAAAACATCAAAGTCAATTTCGTCACTTGGCAAATAATCTTGTGCTTCTTCTGAATCTTCATTGGTGCCATATGTAAAAATGGTAGCAATGCGCAAATCGTGTGCTCCAGCTTCTTTCTTTTGTTGAAAAAGGTCGTAATACTGAATCACATTATCAATACTGCTTACTGCTAAAAGTGCTGAGTAATCTTTATTGAACGTTTTTTGATCGTGATACGCAATGATGTAATCTACAATTTTGTTGATTCTCTTTTTGGA
Organism: Flavobacterium sp. FPG59; assembly: GCF_002150205.1. Classification (NCBI taxonomy): domain Bacteria; kingdom Pseudomonadati; phylum Bacteroidota; class Flavobacteriia; order Flavobacteriales; family Flavobacteriaceae; genus Flavobacterium; species Flavobacterium sp. FPG59. Next base: position 6,389 of record NZ_MTCA01000034.1, read on the forward strand.
ATCCAGCACTTCTTGCTTGTCAATATCTTCTACTTCTATGTCAATAAAAGAATTGCTCTTGTTCTTGTATTTCCCCACATATTCAATCCCAAAACGCAAAACATTTTGATCCCGAATTGCATCTGTAATGACGTATTTGTGTAAGCAATTGCCAAACAAATCTTTGGTGGTACGTTTTCCTAAATCATTCTTTGAAGCATTTTCGGCAAAAATGGGTGTTCCTGTAAAACCGATTAACTGACTTTTCTCAAAGAATTTAGTAATTCGGTCGTGGGTTTCTCCAAATTGTGAACGGTGGCACTCATCAAAAATAAAAACTATTTTCTTGTGTCGTAAAGCTTCTATTTTACCCGAAAACCGTTCCGAAATGGCATTGTTTAATTTTTGAATGGTAGTCAAGACTAGCTTGGTATTGTCAGTCAATTGTCTTACTAATGATTGGGTATTATTGGTTACATCTACACTGTCTTTTTTGAACGCGTTGAACTCGTTCATGGTTTGGTAATCCAAATCTTTTCTATCTACTACAAAAACGACTTTGTAAACCTCTGGCAATTCCATCAAAATTTGGCTGGCCTTGAACGATGTTAATGTTTTTCCTGAACCTGTCGTGTGCCAAATATAAGCGTTGTCACTGGAGTTTTTGACTTGTTGAATAATCGCTTCGGTAGCAAAAAATTGATACGGACGCAACACCATCATTACCTTATGTGTTTCGTTGATCACGATGTAATGTGCTATCATTTTACCCAATTGGTTTGGGTTTAAGAAAACAGCTGTAAACTCAGGTAACTCGGTGATGTTTTTATTGTTGGCATCAGCCCAAAAGAAAGTTTGTTTGACGGATTGTAATTTATTGTTGGCCAAATATTTTGTATTGACACCATTGCTAATCACAAACAATTGCACGTATTGAAACAAACCGTGGTTGCTCCAAAACGAATGCATTTGGTAGCGATTGATTTGGTTAAAAGCTTCTTTGATTTCGATGCCCGAACGTTTCAATTCTATTTGTACCAAAGGCAAACCGTTGACCAAAAGTGTGACATCAAAACGGTTTTTGTAGCTTCCTTCTAATGATATTTGATTGGTAACTTGATATAAATTCTTGCTGTTATCCTCAGCATTAAAAAACCGAACATAGAACGAAGTCCCATCTTCTTTATCCAATTGATAACGATCCCGAAGGGTTTTAGCTTTTTCAAACACATTGCCTTTGGCCAAATGATTCAAAACAGCATCAAACTCTTTGAGAGTAAAAGTGGTTTCATTAAAAACCTCCAACTGACTTTTGAGGTTGGAAACTAAAGCGTCTCCATCCTGAATTTTTACAGACGCATAATTCAAACCAATCAATTGCTTGATTAAGTTGTTTTCTAGTGTAGCTTCGGATTGATGGCTCATATTTTTAATTATGAAATTTATCTTTGTTCCATTTTGAAGGATTCTCTTCTATATAATTTTGAATGGTATCGAATGCCCTTGAATCACGGATAATATGATCGTAAAATCGGGATTGCCAATTAAAATCGGCATGAATTTTACGCATTTCAAAACTACATCTGCCTTTATACCAACGAATGATTCGGGATATATTTTCATGAAACATCGGATTATTATTTCCGGAAAAACCGCCTTTTTTTTCATCATCATGTACAGACGCCATTAATCGCGTCTCAACGCGTTCATTTCTATTGGCATTTTCCATATTTTCATTTTTAAACGCGATTAATCGCGTCTCAACGCGTTCATTTCTATTGGCATTTTCAACATTTTCATTTTTAGACGCGATTAATCGCGTCTCTACGTGTGCATTTCCATTGGCATTTTCAACATTTTCATTTTCAAACGCGATTAATCGCGTCTCAACGCGTTCATTTCTATTGGCATTTTCCACATTTTCATTTTTAGACGCTATTAATCGCGTCTCTACGTGTGCATTTCCATTGGCATTTTCCACATTTTCATTTTCAAACGCGATTAATCGCGTATTTACGAATTTATTGACAATCAAAATTCCATGCATATGATTGGGCATAATCACAAAATTACCCAATTCGACAAAAGGAAATTTATTTGGAATTTCTTCCCAAATATTATAGGCAATTTTTCCCAATTCATTCAATTGCATTTCGCATTTTTCATCAATCGTATCCCGTAGAGACGCGATTAATCGCGTCTCTACGTTCGCATTGGAAACATCCAATTTGGAAACAACATCCCCAAATAAGCATTCCATTTTATCAATGCATATTGTGATGAAATATGCACCATTTTCTCCATAATCCCAATTTTGCAATCGGGCGGATGGAATGCGATATTTATTTTGAAATTTTTTCATATTTCATTATTATTGAATATCATCATTTTTTATAAAATGATTTATTTTGCTATATGCTTTCCGGTACAGACGCGATTTATCGCGTCTCTTTCATTACCCACAATTCGATTTTACCAATTATAGACGCGATAAATCGCGTCTCTACCATCGCTGACAATTTTTAACGCACAAATAGACGCGATGAATCGCGTCTCTACACAAACATTTGCTGCAACAATCCTTTTTTAAATTCTTGCGTTTTTACCAATTCCCCATTCACCTGTTCTATTTTACCATCGATCCCCGATAAAAAATTGGCGATTTTTTGTTGTTCGGGTAAGGATGGAAGATTTACAGTAAAAGTTCGAAAATCTTTAGTTGTAAAACTTGCTTGATTGACTGCAGGTTTAGTTATGGACTGGATAAAATCTTCATACTTCTTTAAATGAAAATAATTTATCATAAATTGACTAATTACTTTTTCATTAAAGCGTAATCGTAACAAATTTGTAGTGAAAATTGTTTTCCTTTTCATTAAATCTGAAAACATAGCTACTTTACCAATTTGAGCAATACTATTAATAAAATTCACTAATAAATCGCCTTCAAATAACACATAATTTTCCAAATTAGCACCTTGGTTATCGATATCAAACCAATATTTAATATCCGTTACATCGATCCGACCATTTTGTAAATTATTAGAACGAATTATAGGTAGACCAATATCTGTATCACTTAACATTCTAGAAATACCACTTTGCATTAATGTTACGAGTTCCCCCAACTTTTTCTCCTCCCAATCCGGATAATCTTTTCCATTCTCATCTTTGAAGCGCAATTTGCCTGAGAACAATTGTTGCATGACGCCTTTTTTGTATTGTTCTAATAATTCCTTTTTGCGGGACAATTGCTGTATTTTTTTTTCGACCGCACTTAAAAAAGAAGCTATTTTTTGTTGTTCTGGTAGAGAGTTGGTAACAGTTACAGCAACTTTTTTAATGTTTTGAACAGATAAGCCAGGTTGTGCTTGACCAGTAGCGTATTGATTTAAATTTTGAATATTCAAAATATAAAACATCCAATTTGTATCAATATTTTGTTTGACATTTACAACGATAGCATGTTCCGTTGCATAAAATTTATTTTTTGCGAATGTTATATTTCCGCAAAGTGCACCTTGACGACCAATCAAGGAAAAATTACCATCACAGTTAAAAGTTGCTGTATAACCTCGTAAACCATTCCCACCATAACATGGAAACATGCCTTCTGAATAATTATCTTTTATTTCCGATGCAGAAATGAATTTACCTGCCTGCATAATACATAAATCTTCAATACTTTTTTTCTCCCACTCCCCATCAAACCCAGGAAAGCGCAATTTTGGTACGTTTAGGCTATTCATGACGGGTGTTTTTTTGCGTTAGGGATAGGAACGGCATCCTTTTGTGGAGCGTAGCAGAACAAAAGATAAAGTGGATAGCCCGACCCGCCTTTTTCAGGCGGGAAACGCCCCAATAATCGTGTGTGTATAAAGTGTTATTCATGATTAAAATGGAGTTTCAATTCCTAGTTCCGTACAAAAACCGGCAATAGTAGCATCGGTGGCTTTGCTTTCATGGGCTAAGGCGCGTAATTCTTGGGTTATGGCTTGTAGGTCTATGGCATCTTCGGCTTCAAAGGTGTCTACGTAGCGCGGGATGTTTAAATTATAATCATTTTCGGCGATGGTAGAGACGCGATTAATCACGTCTGTACGATTGCCGGAAATGGCGGCAATTTGGGAATATTTTTCTTCCTCGGTGCGATTTTTATAGGTTTCGATTATTTTGTCAATGTCTTCTTTGCGCAGTACGTTTTGGGTTTTTACTTTCTCAAAATGTTGGCTGGCATCTATAAACAAAATGTTATCTGGATTGTCGCGTTTTTTCTTTAGGACCAAAATACAGGTTGGGATGCTGGTTCCGTAAAAAATATTGGCGGGTAAACCTATTACGGCATCGAGGTAGTTTTTCTCCTGAATCAAATACTGGCGAATGTGTCCTTCGGCACCACCACGAAACAAAACGCCGTGTGGGAGAACAATAGCCATGGTTCCGTTATCGTCAAGCTGGTGCACCATGTGTTGCACAAAAGCAAAATCAGCTTTTGAGCTTGGGGCGAGTTTGCCGTAGGCCGAGAAACGCTCATCGGTCATGTGAAGCGGACTCGCAGACCAGTTGGCCGAGAATGGCGGATTGGCCACGATGGCTTCAAAACGCAAATCGTAATGTTGTGGGCGTTCTAGGGTATCTTCGTTTTTAATATCAAAACGTTTGTAGTGTACATCGTGCATGATCATGTTCATGCGGCACAAGTTGTAGGTGGTAGGGTTCATTTCCTGACCGTAAAAAGCGCTGACGTCTTTTACTTCTTTGGCTACGCGCAACAGCAAGGAACCCGAACCACAAGTAGGATCATAGACGCTTTTGAGTTTGTCCTTACCTACGGTTACCAATTGTGCCAAGATGCTACTGACTTGTTGTGGTGTGTAAAATTCACCCGCTTTTTTGCCGGCACCACTGGCAAACTGACCTATTAAATATTCGTAGGCATCGCCCAGTACATCGCTATCGGTATTTTCTAAATCAAAGTCAATTTCGTCAAGGTGAATTAAGACTTTTACGATTAATTCGTTTTTATCCGCTTCGGACTTTCCTAGTTTGTGAGAGGTTAAATCTAGATCAGAGAATAAGTTTCCAAAATCTTCTTCGCTTTCAGATCCCATGGTACTTTGCTCAATGTGCGTGAGTACTTTGGCTAGATCGCCCAAGATGAAATTGTTTTTTCCGCCTGCGTTGCCTCTGCGGGCTAGTTCTGAGAATAAATCAGCAGGCTCTAGGAAAAAGCCTAATTTGTCAATAGCCAATTGTTTTATTTCTTGCATCAAAAGGGCTTCTTCAGGATGTCCTACTACTTCTTGAAAAGTCAAACCGTCAGGCTGTAGGATGGTGTTGGCGTACAAATCCATTTTAGTACTGAGGTACTTGTAGAAAATGAAACCTAATATGTAATCTCTAAAATCATCGGCATCCATTTTGCCACGAAGAGTGTTTGCGATGTTCCAGAGTTGTTGTTCTAATTTTTGTTTTTGTTCGGCTGCCATGAAATGTATTGATTGTAAATGATAGGTAAGCAATTAATAGTGCTTGAACTACTGTAATTGCTTGCGTTTAATGTGCTTTTGGTAAGCCAGATGCGGCTTAAAAACTTTGTTGTACTATAAAAATGCAAGAAATTTACTTTGCTAAGATATTAAAAAATAAGGAAAAAATGTACGGTAAATGGTAAAGAAGTCTGCGTAAAACTATTTTAATTACACGAATGAGACTGTGATAGTTGATGCTTTTAAGGATTGATGCACAAAAAACGAGGAGTAAAATATATTAAAAACAAAAAACCCACCAAATAGGTGGGTTTTGTGAAGGCAGAAGGATTCGAACCTTCGACCGCCTGCTTAGAAGGCAGGTGCTCTATCCAGCTGAGCTATGCCTCCAATTTAAAAATCTAAATAGACTTTTAAAAGTCGGGGTGGCAGGATTCGAACCTGCGGCCTCCTGCTCCCAAAGCAGGCGCGATAACCGAGCTACGCTACACCCCGAAAAACAAAATATTATAGCGGAGGGACAGGGACTCGAACCCTGGCACCGATCACTCGATGACAGTTTAGCAAACTGCTCCATTACCACTCTGGCACCCCTCCAAGCTCAAGAAACGTGTTCTGTTTTGCGGTTGCAAACTTACTACTTCTTTAGACTTCTCACAACTTTTTTTGATGTTTTTTTAATATTTTTTTCAAAAAAAATTAAAAATACTTCACAGTCAAACACATAGAAGATTAAAAATTTATCAGAATTATTAAATCCTATTCGAAATATAAATTTACTTAAAAAAGATTAAATTTGCTTCATAAACTAACATTATGAAAGACATGAACAAAAGAGTTGTTATCGTTTCTGCCGTAAGAACACCTATCGGAAGTTTTATGGGAGCATTATCTACAGTAACTGCCCCAAAATTAGGAGCTGCTGCTATAAAAGGTGCTTTAGACAAAATAAATTTAGACCCAAACTTAATTGACGAAGTTTATATGGGTAACGTAGTTCAAGCAGGCGTAGGTCAAGCTCCTACTAGACAAGCTGCTTTGTTTGCAGGATTGCCTACAACAGTTGCTTGCACTACTATAAACAAGGTATGCGCCTCAGGAATGAAGGCAGTAATGATGGCTGCTCAAGCAATTCAATGCGGAGACGCTGAGATTGTAGTAGCAGGCGGTATGGAGAACATGAGTTTGATTCCACATTACATGAATCTAAGAAACGGAACAAAATTTGGCCCATCAACAATGCTTGACGGAATGCAAAAAGATGGCCTTACAGACGCTTATGACAACAGTGCAATGGGAGTTTGCGCTGATTTGTGTGCTACAGAATATAATTTTTCTCGTGAAGATCAAGATGCGTATGCTATTCAATCTTATGAAAGAAGCGCTGCTGCATGGAATACTGGGAAATTTGACAATGAAGTAGTACCTGTTGCTGTACCACAACGTAAAGGTGACCCCATCATGGTAACCAAAGACGAAGAATACACTAATGTAAAACTTGATAAAATCCCTTCGCTAAGTCCTGTTTTTACCAAAGACGGAACAGTTACAGCTGCCAACGCATCAACCATCAATGACGGTGCTGCTGCGGTAATTATGATGAGTGAAGAGAAAGCACTTGCTTTAGGTTTAAAACCATTAGCATACATAAAAGGCTATGCAGATGCTGCTCAAGAGCCAAAGTGGTTTACTACTAGTCCTGCTAAGGCTTTACCAAAAGCACTAGACAAAGCTGGAATAGCACTTGATGCTGTTGAATACTTTGAATTTAATGAAGCCTTCTCTGTAGTAGGATTAGCCAATTCTAAAATACTAGGACTAGACAATTCAAAAGTTAACGTAAACGGTGGTGCTGTATCACTTGGACACCCGCTAGGATGTTCTGGTGTACGTATTATTGTTACTTTATTAAATGTACTGGAACAAAATAACGCAAAAATAGGTGCTGCTGCTATTTGCAATGGCGGTGGTGGTGCATCTGCAATTGTTGTAGAAAGAATGTAATACTTAATAAAAATGGAGCAAATTAAAGGTTTTGATTTGCTCCATTTAACCTTTTAAAAAATCATAAATGTTCGGAATTTGTAATCTTGCGGTCATTCCGCTGCGTCATGAAGCAAGTGATAAGAGCGAAATAGTTTCTCAAGTTTTATTTGGAGAACATTTTGGAATTTTAGAAAAACACAATCAATGGTATAAAATAAAATTGCAGTACGATAATTACGAGGGCTGGATTGACAGTAAACAAATGCAACTAATATCCGAAAGTAGCTATCAAAATCTTACCGATGATACTATAATTTTAAACGCTGATTTAATTGAATACATAACCGGAACCAACAACTTGATGCTTCCGATACCACTTGGTGCTTCATTATCTTTTTTAAACCATCATGACATTAATAAAGATAATTATGAATTTGAAGGTAGTAAAACGAGCGGTAAAAAAAACAAAAATAACCTTATCAAAACTTCCTTTATGTACCTGAATGCTCCTTATTTATGGGGAGGAAAAACACCTTTTGGAATTGACTGTTCTGGCTTTACACAAATGGTTTACAAACTAAATGGTCACCACTTACTAAGGGACGCATCACAACAGGCAACTCAAGGCGAAGCATTAAGCTTTATTGAAGAAAGCGAACCTGGAGATTTAGCATTTTTTGATAATGACGAAGGAGCCATCATTCATGTAGGAATAATCATGGATGACAATTACATTATACATGCCAGCGGCAAAGTACGTATTGACAGAATTGACCACTTAGGCATATTTAATACCGAAACTAATAAGCATACTCATAAATTAAGAGTCATTAAAAAAATTATATAAAAAAACCTGTCTACTTCACTAGACAGGTTTTTTTTTTAAATGAACTTACGATACTACATTTTTGCTTTCAATGCTTTAGATTCTGCAGTCATTTCAAGAGCGTTGTAAACTCCTAATAATGTTTTAGAAACATCTGTATTTTTAGGATCTAACTCCACTCCTTTTTCTAAGAATGGTATTGCTGAACGAAAAATATCTTCTCTTTTCTTTTTCAATTCATCATAACGTTTTTGATCTTTTGTTGATGTTCCAAGCTTATTCATCTCGTCAATGATTTCTTTTTCATTATCAAGTTTCATTGCAGCTAGATTAATATAAGCATTAAGATATTTTGGATTAATCTCAAGTACTCTCTTATAATACTTCTCAGCATCTACGAAATTTTTAGCATTTGCACTGATAACTCCTAGGTTAAAAATTAAATCTGCATCATTTGGATTTTTTTCTAAAACCTCAGCAATTAATTTTTTGTAGGTATCAAAATCTTTTGTTTCAAGGTATAAATTAGCCTCAGTCAATAAAAGAGAACCATCTTCTGGATTTGCAACTCTCGCATCTGCAATTGCTTTTTTAGCTTCGGCAACTTGACCTTTTTCAACTAAGATTAAAGCTAAATTCTTGTAAATCTCACCTCTTTTTGATGGAACAACTTCAGTTCTTGGTTTTTCATGAGTTCCCATTTTTACCATTTTATCTCTTTCTTGAAGAGAAGTAAAAAAGTCTTCCTGCGTAGTTAATTTATTTACTGCAAAATAACTTGTTCCTTTACCAGAATAATTTAAAGTTTTTAAGCTACTATACAATTCTAATGCTTTGTCATAATCTTTTGCATTCACATAAGTAGATGCAGCATAGTATAAGTTAATAGTATCTTTTTTATCTAATTGATAAGCATCATACAATTTTCTAGCACTGTCAGAGAATTTTTGAATCTTTGAATCGGCAATAGCATTATTAATCAATTTGTATTTAATATCAGTAATTGAAGTAGCTGCTTGTGTGGTAAATTTAACTTTACCCGAAGCTTTTTCAGCAGCAATTAAATCTTGGTAAGCAACTGCTGCTTGAGATAAATTTTTATCAGTATCAATACTTTTATTAGCTAAGTCTAATAATGTATTTCCTTTTACAAAATAAAACTGTGCTTTTTCAGCATCAGGTGCGTTAGCTATCAAAGATTCTGCTTCAGCTAATAGCGTTACAGCTTCTTGACTTTTTCCGCTTTTTAATGCCTTTTCGGCTGCTTTAATTTGATCTTTTTGAGCAAAAGTAGCTACTGATACCAATAAAGTTGATGCTAGTATTACATATTTACTATTCATAATATTCTCTGTTTGTTTAATAATTATTCTTAATTGATTTTCTATTTTTATTCTTCTGATTCGTCTTCATCAGCTTCCTCGTTAGCATCGTCTTCGTCTTCAACTACTTCGTTATCGTCTTCATCATCCTCAACAACTCCTTCATCTTCAAGGATTTCAAGATCTGGTTTTACGCGCTCTATTGTAGCCGATTCAATTACATTACCATCTTCATCAACAACAACTTCATTAACATCATCTTTCATCACTTTGGTAACAGCAGCAATAGAATCTTTACCTTTAAGGTTTATAAGTCGAACACCTTGTGTTGCTCTTCCCATTACTCTTAAATCTTCAATTGCCATTCTAATCGTTAAACCAGATTTGTTGATAATCATTAAATCATCAGCATCTGTCACCGCGTTAATAGAAATCAGTTGGCCTGTTTTTTCGGTAATATTTAATGTTTTAACACCTTTTCCACCACGATTTGTAATTCTATACACATCTTCTCCATCATCATCAACAAGTTTTGTACGTTTACCATAACCATTTTCAGTAACAACAAGAATTTGAGAATCGTTTATGTCATTTTTATCCACAGTAACCATGCCAATTACCTCATCAGTTTCGTCTTTTAAAGTAATTCCACGCACTCCAGAAGCGGTTCTACCCATTGGTCTGGTTTTAGTTTCCTCAAAACGAACTAATTTACCTGATTTAACAGCTAATATAATTTGGCTTTCCCCATTTGTCAATTTAGCTTCAAGTAATTCGTCACCTTCTTTAATAGTAATTGCCGCAACACCATTGACTCTAGGTTTAGAGTATTTCTCTAAAGATGTTTTCTTTACTTGTCCTTGCTTAGTAACCATAACAAGATTATGACTATTGATATAGTCTTTATCTTTTAAATCTTGGGTACAAATGAACGCTTTAACTTTATCATCACTTTCTATGTTGACCAAGTTTTGAATTGCTCTACCTTTTGCCGTTTTACTTCCTTCTGGAATTTCATAGACACGCATCCAGAAACACTTCCCTTTTTGAGTAAAGAACATCATGTACTGATGATTAGTAGCTACAAACATGTGTTCTAAGAAATCTTGATCTCTTGTACCCGCACTTTTTTGACCTACTCCTCCTCTATTTTGGGTTTTATATTCTGTTAAGTTAGTACGCTTAATATAACCAGCATGCGAAATGGTGATTACCACATTTTCGTCGGCAATTAAATCTTCAATACTTACATCACCACCTGAATATTGAATGGTAGAACGACGTTCGTCACCGTACTTATCACGAATTTCTTCTAACTCTTCTTTGATTAATGCTGTTCTTAAATTAACATCGGCAAGTAAGGCTCTCAAGTGATCAATCAATTTCATAATTTCTTCATATTCTGCTCTTAACTTGTCTTGCTCAAGACCTGTTAATTGACGCAAACGCATTTCTACAATTGCTCTAGACTGAATATCAGATAAATTAAATCTTTCAATTAATTTAGTTCTAGCTTCTTCTGTATTTTTAGAGGCTTTAATTAATGCAATTACCTCGTCAATATTATCTGAGGCAATGATTAACCCTTCTAAAATATGAGCTCTTTCTTCGGCTTTTCTTAAATCAAATTGCGTTCTACGAATAACTACATCATGACGGTGTTCTACAAAATAGTGAATCATATCTTTAAGATTCAACATTTGCGGACGCCCTTTAACCAAGGCAATATTATTTACACTGAAAGAAGATTGTAGTTGTGTGTACTTATATAATGTATTTAAAACTACATTAGGAGTTGCATCTCTCTTTAATATGTAAACAATTCGCATTCCATTTCTATCCGATTCATCACGGATGTTTGCAATTCCTTCTATCTTTTTCTCATTTACCAAGTCAGCAGTACGCTTGATCATGTCTGCTTTGTTAACTTGATACGGAATTTCGGTAACAATAATAGATTCTCTTCCGTCAACTTCTTCAAAACCTACTTTGGCACGCATTACAATACGTCCTCTACCGGTTTTAAAAGCTTCGCGAACACCTTCATAACCATATATAATACCACCAGTAGGAAAATCTGGTGCTTTTATATGATTCATCAACTCATCTATCTCAATTTCATTGTTATCAATATAAGCAAGTGTACCATTAATCACTTCGGTTAAGTTGTGTGGTGGCATATTAGTAGCCATACCTACAGCAATACCGGTAGCACCGTTAATCAATAAAGTAGGTACGCGGGTTGGCATTACTTTTGGCTCATACAAAGTATCGTCAAAGTTCAATTGAAAATCAACAGTTTCTTTTTCGATGTCTGCCATAATTTCTTCCGAAATTTTACGCATTCTAGCCTCAGTATAACGCATTGCAGCTGGACTATCGCCATCTACAGAACCAAAGTTTCCTTGACCATCAATTAATAAGTAACGCATACTCCATTCTTGAGCCATACGCACCATAGCATCATATACAGATGTATCACCGTGCGGGTGATACTTACCTAAAACTTCTCCAACAATTCTTGCGGATTTTTTATGGGCTTTATTTGAAAAAACTCCTAGATCATACATTCCATAAAGAACTCTTCGATGTACAGGCTTTAAACCATCTCTAACATCTGGAAGCGCTCTTGATACAATTACTGACATCGAATAGTCGATATAAGCTGATTTCATTTCATCTTCTATGTTAATAGGAATTAACTTTTCTCCTTCAGACATAAGTTGTTATATTAAATAATTATATTAATTTCAAAACGTGCCAATATACAGCTTTCTGATTTTTTTTCGCTAGTTTTATAGGAGTTATTTACAAGATTTATTAACAATATCAAGTGTCAATTTAGTTAATAATTTAAGGGGAATTTAACTATAAAATCATGATAATTTTTGTCACTTAGCTGACATAGGATTGGAATAGGAATGGTTTTTGTTTTTCAATACTTAATTCACTAAATTTACGATATCAAATATATATTATGGATGATAATTTTTCACCAAGAGTAAAAGACGTTATAACCTTCAGTAAGGAAGAAGCTCTACGATTAGGTCACGATTTTATAGGTACAGAACATTTAATGCTAGGCATACTAAGAGACGGGAATGGAAAAGCAATCCAGATTTTAAACAGTCTTGATATAGACTTAGACCATTTGCGAAGAAAAGTAGAAATACTAAGCCCAGCAATCCCGGGAATAGATACAAATACTGAAAAGAAAAACTTGCATTTAACGCGACAAGCCGAACGTGCTTTAAAAACTACTTTTCTAGAGGCCAAGGTCTTTCAAAGCATATCTATTAGTACCGCACATCTTTTATTATGCATCCTAAGAAACGAAAACGATCCCACAACAAAGCTATTGAATAAACTTAAAATTGATTACGATATAGCTAAAGAACAGTATTTAAATATGACTCCAAGCGAAGACGATTTTACCGAAAATTTACCTAGAAATGAATCATACAATGACGATTCAGGACAAGATGACAGTTTTAAAGAAGGAACTTTCAACAATCCAGCCAATAAGTCTAACAAGAAGTCAAAAACTCCTGTTTTAGATAATTTTGGTAGAGATTTAACAGAAATGGCCGAAGAAGGAAAACTAGATCCAGTAGTAGGACGCGAAAAAGAAATAGAACGTGTTTCACAAATCTTGAGCCGTCGTAAAAAAAACAACCCCTTATTAATAGGAGAACCTGGAGTTGGGAAATCAGCAATTGCTGAAGGTTTAGCATTACGCATCATTCAGAAAAAAGTTTCTAGAACATTATTCAACAAGCGTGTAGTAACACTTGATCTTGCAAGCCTTGTTGCTGGAACAAAATACCGTGGCCAGTTTGAAGAACGCATGAAAGCAGTGATGAATGAACTAGAAAAAAATGATGACATCATTTTATTCATTGATGAAATTCATACCATTGTAGGCGCAGGTGGAGCAACAGGTTCTCTAGATGCATCAAATATGTTTAAACCTGCTCTAGCTAGAGGAGAAATTCAATGTATTGGTGCTACAACTCTTGACGAATACCGCCAGTACATAGAAAAAGACGGTGCTTTAGAAAGACGTTTTCAAAAAATAATTGTAGAACCAACATCGGTAACTGAAACAATTACAATTTTGAACAACATAAAGAATAAGTATGAAGACCACCACAATGTAACTTTTACACAGGAAGCAATTGAAGCTTGTGTAAAACTTACAGATCGTTACATGTCTGACCGTTTTTTACCAGACAAAGCCATTGATGCTTTAGACGAAGCTGGATCTAGAGTACACATTACGAATATTGAGGTCCCAAAGCAAATTTTAGATCTAGAAAGACAACTTGAAGAAGTTAGAGAACTAAAAAATGTTGTGGTCAAAAAACAAAAATACGAAGAAGCAGCAAAACTTAGAGATGATGAAAAACGCATCGAAAAAGATTTGGCAATAGCCCAAGAACAATGGGAAGAAGATGCTAAAAACAACCGCATAGAAGTTACAGAGGATAATGTAGCCGATGTTGTTTCTATGATGAGTGGCATTCCTGTAAACCGTATTGCCCAAACCGAAAGTAATAAACTGGCTAAATTACCAGAACTTATTGAGGGTAAAGTTATAGGTCAAAAAGAAGCTGTAATGAAGATTGCCCGCTCTATTCAAAGAAATCGTGCTGGATTAAAAGACCCTAATAGACCTATTGGTTCCTTTATTTTCTTGGGACAAACTGGAGTTGGAAAAACACAATTAGCAAAAGTAATTGCCAAAGAACTTTTCGACTCAGAAGATGCTTTGATACGCATAGACATGAGCGAGTACATGGAGAAATTTGCAATCTCGCGCTTAGTTGGTGCACCTCCAGGCTATGTAGGTTATGAAGAAGGTGGTCAGCTTACTGAAAAAGTAAGAAGAAAACCGTATTGTGTTGTACTGTTAGATGAAATAGAAAAAGCGCATCCTGATGTTTTCAATATGTTACTACAAGTTCTTGATGACGGATTTTTGACTGATAGTCTCGGTCGAAAAATTGATTTTAAGAACACTATCATCATCATGACATCTAATGTGGGTGCTAGACAATTGAAAGATTTTGGACAAGGAGTTGGATTTGGAACTGCTGCTAAAGTATCACAGGCAGATGATAATTCTAAAAGTATCATTGAAAATGCATTGAAAAAAACTTTTGCTCCTGAATTCCTTAACCGAATTGACGATGTAATTGTATTTAATGCTTTAGAAAAACATGATATCGATTTGATTATTGAAATTGAATTGAAAAAATTATTTGCACGTGTTGCCGAATTAGGTTACCAATTAAATCTTTCTGATAAAGCAAAAGCGTTTATCGCTGATAAAGGTTTTGATAAACAATTTGGTGCTCGACCGCTAAAAAGAGCCATTCAAAAATACGTAGAAGACACACTTGCCGAAGAAATTATTACTTCAAAAATAAGTGTTGGCGATGAAATTTTCATGGATATTGAAGATGGAGCTCAAGAACTAACTGTAAAAGTTCACAAAACAGGCGAAGCTTCAAACTTATAAACTCATGTAGATTCGTATATTTAAACCCGTTACGTTTTCATAACATAACGGGTTTATTGTTTACAAAAAAACATCCTTACTTTTAAAAACAAATATATACATTTGAACTTTAAATAAAGGTTAATCAAAAAATAGGTATGCCAGATAATAAAGTAATTTTAGGTAGTGAGGAATGGTGTTCTTTTCCAGAACTAGGAATTCCTACCATAAAAGCACGCGTAGATTCGGGAGCGAAAACCTCCGCATTACACGCAATAAACATTGCTCCATTTATAAAAAATGATAGTAATTGGGTGAAATTTGATATTAATCCCATACAAAACAATCTAAAAACCGTCATTCATTGTGAAGCTCCCTTGATTGATAAACGTATTGTGAAAAGCTCTAGCGGTTTTAGAGAACAACGTTATGTGATTCAAACTAATTTACAATTAGGAACCGCACAATGGCCTATAGAGATGACTTTGACTAACAGAGACTCAATGGGTTTTAGAATGCTTCTTGGTCGTGAGGCAATGAGCGGACGTGTACTCGTAGACCCTGAACAAAAATACCTACTAGGTCAACCTACAACAGACACTCTAAAAGAATTATATAAAAATTCAGAAAAAGCAGCATCAGGATTACGAATAGGTCTTTTAGCTAGCAACCCAGAACTATATAGCAACAAACGTATTATGGAAGCGGGTGAAATGCGAGGTCATGAAATGCATTTTTTAAATATCAAGGAATGCTACATGAAATTAGATGCCAAAACACCTGAAATTCATTACCGAGGCGGAAAAATTTTAAATCAATTTGACGCTATTATTCCAAGAATTAGACCTAGTATCACATTTTATGGTTGTGCCTTAACACGACAATTTGAAGCTTTAAAAGTATATTGCTTGAACTCATCAAATGCTATTACACAATCTCGTGACAAGCTTTATTCGCTACAATTACTGCTAAATCATGGCGTTGAAATTCCCACTACAGGATTTGCTAATTCACCATTAGATACCGATGATTTAATTAAAATGGTAGGAGGTTCCCCCTTAATTGTAAAACTACTTGAAGGCACTCAAGGAAAAGGAGTTGTTTTAGCCGAAACAAAAAAAGCAGCTGAAAGTGTAATTAATGCCTTTAAGAGTTTGAATGCAAATATATTAGTTCAAGAATTCATTAAAGAAGCGAATGGAAAAGACATTCGTTGCTTTGTCATCGACGGAAAAGTGGTTGCTGCTATACAGCGAGAGGCAATGCCAGGAGAATTTAGAGCAAATATACATCTAGGAGGAACAGCCTCTGTAATTAAAGTCACGCCAGAGGAAAAGAAAATTGCCATTAAGGCAACAAAAGCAATGGATTTAAAAGTAGCAGGTGTTGACATAATACGTTCTTCAAAAGGTCCGTTACTACTAGAAGTTAACTCATCTCCAGGGCTCGAAGGAATAGAAGGCGCTACAAATAAAGATATTGCTGGCGAGATGATCAAAGCCATTGAAAAACATTTTCATCAAAAAACAGATTTGAAATAACCAATTTCCATATAGACTTTAACGTTAAAATAAAAGATCCTAAAGTCGAGCGAACCACATAAATAAATATACAGTACAAATGAACGAATACCTAAATATAATTGTTCGAAGTAGTGCTGTATATTTTTTTATGGTCATTGCGCTCCGTCTTTTTGGTAAAAAAGAATTATCCCAATTGAATACTGCTGATGTTATTCTAATCTT
The DNA here is from genome assembly GCF_002150205.1 of Flavobacterium sp. FPG59. Classification (NCBI taxonomy): domain Bacteria; kingdom Pseudomonadati; phylum Bacteroidota; class Flavobacteriia; order Flavobacteriales; family Flavobacteriaceae; genus Flavobacterium; species Flavobacterium sp. FPG59. The sequence goes on from NZ_MTCA01000034.1 coordinate 23,239, forward strand.
ACTCATTAGCAACTCTGTTCAAAATGCAATGGTAGGAAACAATACTAGTCTGTGGGGAGGCTTAGCAGCAGCATCAGTCCTTTTTGGCATTAATTTTATTTTAAAAAAACTAATGTTCAGATATCCTAAATTTAGTGATTTCATGCAAGAAAAACCCGAAATCTTAATTCATAATGGCCATTTAGACTTTAAAACTCTTAGTAAATTGAACATCACATCAGATGAATTAAAAGAATCCATGCGAGAACATGGAATAGAACATTTTAATGAAGTAAAACTTGCCATGTTAGAGATTGATGGCAACATTAGTATTATTTCGGGTAATACTCATTTAAAACAGACCTATCACAAAAGAAAACACAATCATAAAAATCTTAACATATAAAAAAAGTCTAGTTACTGTTTGAATTATCAACTTTTAATCACATTAAAGA
>NZ_MTCA01000181.1:0-6365 GCF_002150205.1 Flavobacterium sp. FPG59
ATTATATTGTGTGAAACAAATTAATTTCCTACAAAATAAAAAATAAAATTAACGATTGTTCAGTCTAAAAAAATGAAAGCAAAATAATAAAGATGTTGTTATCCCCCATTCCAATATTTTAAAAACCATACCGTTAGCTATGAAAAAACGTTGATAATACATATTATTTGATCTGAAAAAAAACCTAAAAAAACATCTTGAAAACGATGTATTAAAAAAACAAATGTTCCTTTTTATATCTTTACTTTAAATTGACAGTTTATGAAGATACATTTGAAGTTTGATTACACACAATTAACAAAAAAAATTATCCAAGAAAAACTAACTGATTTGGGTTACAAGTTCAATATCATAGGCTTTGGAGAATTCAATTTTTTAGAAAAAGTACCTTTGGCAAAAATGGAAGAGCTAACTGCTATTTTCAAAGAATATGGTATTGATATTGTTGAAAATCAAAAAAGTGTTCTGGTCCAAAAAATAAAAGATGCAATAGTAGAGATGGTTCATACTGATAAGGCTTTGAATATAAAAAGCTCTGTCTATATTGCTGAAAAATTAAATTTGAATTATACGTATTTATCGAATGTTTTTTCAGAAGTAACCTATACCTCTATTGAGAATTTTATTATTATACAAAAAATAGAATTAGCAAAGAACCTGATGATAAAAACCTCACTTAACTTAACTGAAATTTCGATTCAATTAAATTATTCCAGTGTAGCACATTTAAGCACACAATTCAAAAATACAACAGGAATGACGCCATCGGCATTTCAAAAAATCATTCAAAAAAGAAGAGAAATAGCCCAAAAAAACAACTAAAAAAGTATAAATATGAATACCGATTTTATAAATATTTGCCTTGCGGATGATGATGAAGACGATAGATTGTTTTTTACTGATGCGTTTGATGAATTAAAAATAAACACTAAAGTAAGCACCTTTAATGACGGTGTAGAATTGATGGATTTCTTAAACCACCCCGATTCTATATTACCTAATGTTTTGTTTCTGGATTTGAACATGCCCAAAAAAAATGGCCAAGAGTGTTTACTCGAAATAAAAAAGGATGAAAAATTCAATGATATAGCTGTAGCCATTTATTCTACTTCTTCATCTGAGGAAGACATTGAAAAAACCTTTGTTAATGGGGCAAATATTTACATCAAAAAACCGAATGATTTTGAGCAACTAAAAAAAATCCTTTCGGATGTGGTCACTCTCAACTGGCAATATCATACCTCTGGTTTAAATAAAGATAATTTTTTAATGAGAATGTAATATGGGGTATTTTCAGTTTCATAAATCGCCTCTTTTTCTCAAGATAATTTTCATTATTTCAATTGCAATCATATTTTTTATAGGTGGAGTTACTTTTAAACACATAACCGTTTTAAAAAAATCATCTGACTTTGTTAGTAAAAGCCACGGGGTAAATATAGAACTGGAACGCTTAATTTCGTTTATAAAAGATGCCGAAACAGGGCAAAGAGGATATTTATTGACAAAAGATGAAGATTTTTTAAAACCCTATTTAGAATCTAAAAACGCTGTCAAAAAGTCCTTCAATAAAGTTTCTAAACTCACTGAAAATAGTAGAGCTCAACAAGCCAACTTAAAAAAATTATTGTTTTTCATTAACAAAAAGCAGAATTATTTATCCAAATCAATTTATTTGACAGAAGATAAAAATTATAACAAAAATGAACTTGCCAAAAATTTAATCATTGGTAGAAAAACTATGGACTCTATTCGCTCTCAGATAGAGGAAATGATGATTACTGAAAAGCTTTTATTAAACTACAGACAGCAAGAGTATATTTCGACCATGAATTATACGCCATTGTTAATTTATTTAACGCTTATTGTAACACTATTACTCATTACAATAGCTTTTATAAAAATGAATAGAGATTTAGTATTGTTAAAAAAAACCATTAATACTTTAACCGTTGCTAATGAAGCTAATAATTTAGCTGAAATTGTAGGTGGTTTTGGTAGCTGGCAATACAATCTTGACAAACAAACTTTTACTTTTTCTGACAATGAATACCGTTTATTAGGTTGTGAACCGCAATCATTTACTGCAAGTGGTGAGTCTTTTTATCAATTTGTTCATCCTGATGATGTAGACTATGTTCGGGAAAATTCTATTAATATCCAATCTGAAGTTAATCTGCCTCCATTTACCTATAGAATTATTCGCAAAGATGGTGAAATTAGATATTTTAGAGCGTTAGGTAGAGTTGTTAACGTATCAAGCGGTGAGCGTACTTACATAGGTACAACCAGTGATGTTACTGCCGAAGTAGAAGCCAAACAGATGATAGAGCTTAGGAATAGAGACTTAGAAAGCAGCAATAAAGAACTTATGGCTTTTAATTATATTGCAAGTCATGATTTACAAGAACCGTTACGAAAAATAGAAACTTTTTTATCCCGATTAGTGACTAAAGATTATTCAAATTTATCCCAATCTGGGCAGCAATATGTATCTAGTATACAATCTTCTGCAAAAAGAATGCGCGTTCTTATAGATGATTTATTACAGTTTTCTAGAACCAATAAGGGTGAAAAAATATTTGAAAAAACAGATTTAAACATTGTTCTTTCTAATGTTTTACAAGAATTGGCACCAACTATAGAGGATAAAAAAGCACTTATAACTAGTGATGTATTGCCTACATTTGATGCAATACCTTTTCAAATACAACAATTATTTACCAATCTCATTAGCAATTCTCTGAAATATAGCAAAGAAAATAGTGCAGTTGAAATAAAAATTACCGCTACTACTTGCACTGCTGAGAATGAAGAAAATATTCCTGATACTATTATAGGTTCTAATTTGTATTATAAAATAGTATTTCAAGACAACGGGATAGGTTTTGATCAAGAATATGCTACTAAAATTTTTATTCTCTTCAATAGATTACATAATAAAAATGAATTTTCAGGAACTGGTATTGGCTTAGCCATTTGTAAAAAAATTGTCGAAAATCATCGCGGCTTTATTATCGCAAATGCAATTGTAAATGAAGGAGCTAGGTTTACAGTTTACTTTCCTGTCTTGTCATAACTACATTTTAAAACTGAATAAAAGGTCGTTTTTTTTTAAGAACGACCTTTTTTTATGCCTAAAAATCTTTGTTATTTATTTTTTCAAAAAGGCTATTTCAACAACAGTGTAACCTTTATATTTATAGAATTATACTATTCCAAGGTCTAAACATTAAAATTCTGTAACAATTCCGAAAAGTAATATAACATAGTTTGTGAAAGGTCGTCGCATCTTTGTAAACGAAAAATAACTTTAAAATCAGTGACAATGAAAAAATTAAATAAAATTTTCACCTTAGTAGCCATTGCAATTGGAGCTACAAGTACTTTGCAAGCGCAAGAAAATAATGCATCGATAGGATTAAAAGGAGGTTTGAATATGTCTAACTTATACACTGAGGATGTAGATGACAACAATCTTTTAACTGGATTTAATATCGGTTTATTTGCTCAATTACCTGTCAGTTCCAGTTTGGCTATTCAACCAGAAATAAATTACACTATAAAAGGCGCTGAGCTAAAATACGATACTTTCTTTGCTTCTGGAACCGGAAGGTTTAGATTGAATTACATTGAAATTCCAGTTTTAATAAAGGCAAATTTGACAAAAAATTTCAATGTCCACTTTGGACCGTACGCCGCGTTTTTAATGGACTCAAAAATTACGAATGAAACTGCTATTAATACTTTCAACTTTGAGCAAGATATAGATAAAGAGGATCTAAACACTTTTGATTATGGGTTGGCCGCTGGTATCGGATTTGATTTTGATAATTTTGGTATTGGTGCTAGATACAATTACGGTTTAAGCACCGTGGGTAAAGAACGCACCTCTGGCGGAGTAACATACAACTTCCCTGACTCTAAAAACAGTGCATTGAGCATTTATGCAGCCATAAAATTTTAATCTCAACTGATCATTATGAAAAACATCTTATATATAGCTGCTGTATTATTTGTACTACTATGGGCTTTAGGTTTTTTTGTATACAATATGGACAGTATGATTCATTTCTTATTGATTATTGCCGTGATCGCAATACTATTAAAAGTTATTAAAGGATAATATAAATTTAAAAAAACACCATCATGAAAAATAGTGACGTAGCATTAGGAATACTAGCTGGATTAGCAGTTGGAACAATAATAGGTATCTTATTTGCCCCTGCAAAAGGAAGCGAAACCAGAAAAAAAATAGCAGATAACGGAAGTGATCTCAAAAATTTGATCACGGATTCTTCTAGCCAATTGGGAGAAAAAATATCCCAAACTATGAATACCCTAAAATCTGAAACTCAAAATATATTGGGTGTATTAGAACAAAATAATACGGAAGAAAAGCCAAATTTTGACCACTTAGTTGAAATAAACAGAGTCAAATAATTTTAATAATCAAATAGAGTCACACTGTTGAAAAGCAGTGTGATTTTGTCGTTTATAATAGGAATTAATTAAAGCTAAAATTAGTTTTATAAATTATAAAGCATCATTAAATCTCTTCTATTACAACCCTAATAATTACCTAAAAATACAACCTTAAAATAAGATTTAATAATAACCCTAATGAAAAATTTGAAAAAACACTTCTACTTGTTACTTGTAATAATAATGAGTATTTCGTGTCAAACTAAAAGTGAAAAAAGAATTGAAATTGCAACGATTGATTATATCCATTTTATTGATTCGGTAACAAAATATCAAAAAGAAGAAGCTCAAAAAAATTGGAAAACTATTGAAAAGGATTTTGAAAAAAAATTAAATGCATTGAATCTGAGAATAGATAGTTCCGAAGGTAAATCTGAATTTGAAGGCAAGATAGATTCGGCAACAGAGAAGTTTGAAAGTTATAGAAAAGCGGTTTTTAAAGACAATATTGACCCAGATGTTGATCTTTACCTGGACTAGAAAGTAAAACTCCATTGATGTACTTAATCGAACGGTTATTTTGAGTTTACTGACATTTCTATTGACCTAAAATTCTGTTTTTGAAACCAACTCTATTAAAAAATTTTTTTACACCAGTATAAAAAAAAGACCTTAACAAATTTGCAAGGTCTTTTTTGTATTTGTAGATTTTATTTTAAAAAACCTCACTAGCTTCTTTCAATTTTTCCATATTGTTTACAAGCTGAAGTTCGTCAACAATTTTTTGAATGTCGCCATTCATGATGTTACCTAGGTCGTATAAAGTTAAGCCTACACGGTGATCTGTAACACGCCCTTGAGCATAATTGTAAGTTCGTATTTTTGCAGATCGGTCACCAGAGCTAACTTGAGAAGTACGTTTTGAAGCATCTTCGGCTTGTTTTTTAGCTAATTCTTGTTCATATAAACGAGATCTTAATACGCCAAAAGCTTTATCCTTATTCTTATGTTGTGATTTTTGGTCTTGACATTGCGCTACTAATCCTGTAGGGATATGCGTTAATCGCACTGCAGATTTTGTTGTATTTACAGATTGTCCACCAGGTCCTGAAGAACAAAAGAAATCAACACGCACATCGTTCATATCAATTTGTACATCAAATTCTTCAGCTTCTGGCAAAACCATTACTGTAGCAGCAGAGGTATGTACACGTCCTTGGGTTTCCGTTTGTGGTACCCTTTGCACTCGGTGAACACCTGCTTCAAATTTTAAAGTTCCGTAAACATCTTCACCAGTAACTTCAAAAATTACCTCTTTAAAACCACCAGATGTTCCTTCATTCATATCTACTACTGAAGTGCGCCATCCTTGATTTTCGCAATATTTGGTATACATCCTGAATAAATCTCCTGCAAAAATACTAGCTTCATCCCCACCGGTTCCGGCACGAATTTCAACCATAACATTCTTTGCATCTTCTGGATCTTTAGGAATTAACATGAATTTTATTTCCTCTTCAAGTAGTGGCAAACGCTCTTTAGCTTCCTCTAGTTGCATTTTGGCCATTTCGGTCATATCAGCATCACTATTATCAGCAATAATTTCATTAGCTTCTTCTATGTTTGCCATGATAAGAACGTATTCATCTCGTTTCTCAGCAAGGGCTTTTAAGCTTTTGTACTCTTGATTCAATTGCACATAACGTTTTTGATCTGATATTACATCAGGTTGAATGATCAAATCTGAAATCTCATCAAAACGTTGTTTTACTATTTGAAGTCTATCTAACATTTTATAAATCCTTTTATTGGAGTGCAAAAATACGAAAAAAGTATTCAGTTTGCAAGATGAATCATTGAGTTTCAAACTGACTATTTTACAGGTGTATAAGTACTAAATTTATATTAGTCTAATTTTAAAATTCAGTGTAACATAGATG
>NZ_MTCA01000139.1:0-8201 GCF_002150205.1 Flavobacterium sp. FPG59
ATTGTAAAGATATTAACCTAGCATTGCTGTAAAATTCAAAAATTTTTGAATTAATCGTTTTGACAGTTGTATTAATCTTATTTTGCACAACTCAAAACTTGTATGCAGGCACTCAATAGCGGTTCGTTTTTTAATAAACTATACAATCAAAAAAGCATCCGTACTATTGATATAAAGTAATTTAGAAAGCATAAAGTCAATTAAAAAAAATGAGCCCGATACATCATCGAGCTCATTTTTTTCATTAGTTAGAAAATTATTCAACTTTTTGGATTCTTTCTATAAAAGCAGAAATTCTCTTTGCAATTGATTTTATTTAGAAAACTCTAAACCTTTTAATTTTTGCCATCCACCGCGAGTAAAATCAGGAATCTCAACTGGTGCTGAATTATTATCAAGTGATTTTTCGGTTAACGGGCCAAGACAAGACCATTCTGCTAAATCATATACATCCATATCTAACGGAAGTCCGTTTTGTAAACAATAAATCAAACGATAATCCATTACAAAGTCCATCCCACCATGACCACCAACTTTTTTGGCTTTTTCTTCAATTCCAGCTACAATTGGGTGTTTATACTTTTCCATTAAAGCTTTTTTCACATCAGCAGGAACAAAACTGTGGGCATTTAACTTTTCATGGTTGGGTGTAATATCTGAACCAACTTCCTTTGACCCCAAAGCATATCCTTCAACGGGATATTTATTTGCAAACCCTTTTGTCCCACTAATTTGATACATGCGACTGTAAGGACGCGGGGAAGTCACATCATGTTGAATGTGGATTGTTTTTCCTTTTTCGGTACGAATCATAGTCATGGTATGATCTCCATTTCTAAAGTCAGTAACTTCTTGTCCTGATTTTTCTTTAATATAAGCAGGATTTCCAACAGCTTTAGTATCCATAGAAACTAAAAAGTTCATTTTGTCACCACGGTGAATATTCAATGCTTGACATGCAGGTCCCATTCCATGGGTTGCATAAATATCACCACGGTGTTTTCTATTATAATCCATACGCCAGTTATTCCAATATTCGCCCCAGTAAGGCTGAAGTCCGTGAATATAAGCCCCTTCAGCATGCATAATTTCACCAAACAATCCTTGTTGCACCATATTTAGAGTTGTCAACTCAAAGAAATCGTATACACAATTCTCCAACTGCATGCAATGCTTACGTGTTTTCTCAGAAGTATTAATTAAGTCCCAAATTTCATCCATTGTCAAGGCACCAGGAACTTCAATAGCAACATTTTTACCATCTTTCATGGCTTGAACGCCAATATTTGCATGGTTTTTCCAATCGGTTGCTACATATACAAGATCTACGTTAGGTAGTGCTGTTACTTTTCTCCAAGCATTTTCATCTCCAAAAAACTCTTGCGCTTTTGGAAGCCCTGCTTTAGTAAGAATTTCATTAGCTGATTTTGTATTGGTCTCTAACATATCGCACAATGCAATAATCTCAACCCCCGGAATATGGGTCATACGTTCTACAGCGCCTGGACCACGCATTCCTAAACCGATGAAAGCAATACGAACCGTAGGAATGGGAGCTATAGCTAGCCGTAAAACATCTGTTTGACCTTTAGGTCGTTTGGGAGTTGGGGTTTTAATCATTTGAGCTGATACAGTTGTCCATCCCAGAAAAACAAAGGAAATAAGTAGTAATTTAAAAATACTAGTTTTCATATATGTAAAAATTATTTGTTAGTGGTCATGTATGGTTCCGCCTTTTACTTATTGGTGTTTGCTTGTAAAGAAACCTGTTGTTAATGGCGATTTTATAATTTAATTTATATGTTTTAAAAAGGCAGATAATCTAGTTCTAGATTACCCATTCAGTAATATTTTATTGTAACTTTTAATTTAAACCGTGAGTACTCTTTACGGCAACACTTTAAAATCAATATCTGGTCTTTTCTGACTTAATGATCTTGTAAAAATGCTTTGTGCTTTGGTAAAATTATTAAAAAAGCCTCCGTTCTTCAAATAGAATGAATCATTATTTAGTAGACCTCCTGAATAATCCATACGGTATCCTATAGTGCCTGTATTGTCTGTTGTGAACTTTGCGGCATTAATCTCTGTCCAATTTCCTTTAGCGTCACAATACCATTGATTGCCGAATAAAACTTCGCGAGATTTATCCCCTTGTTCCGGAGAAAAATTTTCTAAGAATGAATGAAATCTTTTTAAATACGTATTAGTCTCCGGCCGATTAAAGCTAGCTATCAATTGCCATTGGTTTAATTCAGGAGCAAAAAAGTAAGCGGTATAGGTTGTTGAATTATCGCTTTGAGGAGTTCCACGGAGTAAAAATTTATAGGTATTTCCTGCAATCCAATTGTACTTCAAATAACTTTGTCCTCCGGAACCCTCATTGCCAAACTCTCCAGTTGTTACTCCTGCTCCTTTTTTAAGAAGTTTAATTTTTTTAGAATCTGGTATAGAGGCCGGATCATCTGTTACAAATGGGCTCCAGACAGAGAATAATACTCTGCGCTCTGTTTGGGAATTAACTTGAATACCAAAATAACCTTCTGCAAATCCGTTTGCCATATAATAAGAACCTATAACATCTTGGCCTTTTGGAACTGTGACTTCGTTGTAATACCATTCAATATCCTTATCTGTTGGCACTTGATAATTTAAATGTACAGAAGGTCCTCTTCTGCCCCAATGATAAAAACTACCTTCGTCATTTTGAACAAATGCAATTTTTTCTTTAGCAATTGAACTGTTAATTGTTACGCTTACAATAGAAGGAAAATGACTTTTACTCTTGTTAATTCCTTTTATTTTTAAAGCAACATAACCTGGCTCCTTAATTTCCCAACGTCCTATTTGGTAAGAATCTTTTTTAGTCTCGTTAAATTCTACTCTTTTGGATTCATTGTTAATGGTGAATTCTAAAGTTGATTTTCCAAGAACTACTATTGACTCCTTATTTATTGAAAATTGAAAAACTCCAGGTTCAGAAACTCGAAAATAAGCAGTGAAATATTCTTCAGAATTAGTCCAATCCTCAATTCCATTTTTTGTAATAGTTTTAATTCCTGCAAAAGGAATAGAACTAAAAGCATTTCCACCAAGAGGCAAAGAAATTGTGGATACCATTTTAGAATCATTATCACCTACTTCATCACTTTTTTCAATACCGCTGCAAGATGTAAGGGGAATCAAGAATATGATTGCTACTAGTTTTGTTAAGAATCTTTTTTTCATCTCTAATTTTGTTTATACTTATTTTATTTCCAAATTTCCCGTTTTGAGGACCTATTATTCTTAATCAAATGGACGTTTTACACAACATCATTCCAACCTTTCTATTATTGATTTTGGGTTAGTGTTCCTGGATAAGCATTTATTTCTGATTGAGGAATGTATTGTACCACGCGCAAACTTGATGCAGGAACATCTTCCATCGCTGGATGCGGTCCTGGATATCTACGTGTCATTGTTTGTCCGTTTCTATATACATCATATCCCCTATGCGCTTCAAAGGCTAATTCTAATTGACGTTCTTCGTCAATAAGTTGAATTGCATTGGCACTAGTTAATGAAGTATATCCAGCACCAGGAATTGATCTTTCTCTTATTATATTGAGATTGATACGAGCATTTGTATAATCTCCTTTTTTAGCATACGCTTCAGCCATATTCAAATACATTTCTGCTAATCTGGAAATGGTAGGGGAATGAAGATGTGAATCATTATCCTGTAAAGAACATTTAGTGATATAGTACATTGGATATACACGGTTTAACAACATCATAAAATCTTTTTCACCTACATACGTTTTTCCTTTATAGACTATTGAATAACTATTCTCAGCAGCATTAACTTCTGTTAGATTGTATTTATCCGTTCCAATATTAATGTAAAATGTACCGTCAGCATTGCGTTTAAGCGGTTGTTGCATATAGTTATAACCCGTTTGAACTCCGCTTGTGTTATAAGAATCATGAATAAAGCGGAATGCCTCTGTTTTATTTTTGGCTGCATCAGTCACATATTGAGGTTCAATAAATGCCCAACGCGCATCGTTTTTCTTACCTGCTTTGCGAAGTAAATCTAAATATTTAGCACTCGCATACATCTCGCCCCAACCTTGGCCTTGAATATTGGCATACATACCACCAATACCATAATAATGATCAAAACCAGAAAACTCCGAAGCCACACGCTTAACAGCAAAAATAGTTTCTTTTTGTCCGGCAGCATCAGGAGCAAACGTGTTGTATTTCATAAAATCTGCTCTGCTTAGCAAATTGTAATTACCGCTCGCAATTACTTTATTAGCATATTCTATAGAAAGAGTAGCATATTCCTGATTTGGACTTTGGTAGGTACCGCTCATATACAAATATATTCTAGACAACATGGCTTGAGCAGCTTCCTTGGTTGCATAAGTAGCACTACGTTTTACTGTCATTAACTTTTCGGCTTTTTTTAGATCATTTATAGCTTGTTGGTAACTATCTTTAATTGTAGATCTATCTGGTAGACGTAAATTATCGATGTCAGCCGGCATACCGTTTACAATGGGTACTCCCAAATTAGTTTCTGGAGATTGTGCATAAGGTCTACCGTAGGTGCGAGATAAATAAAAGTAAATCATTCCTCTCAAATAATAGGCCTCACCCAATTGTTGGTCAATTTGGGCATTTTGACCCTCAGAAATAATTTTGATTAGATCACTTGATTGTGAAATAATTTTATAACTGTTGTTCCAGAAAACAGATAATCTTCCATTATTAGGAATATGTTGATACGAAATAAAGGAATAAAATGAATCCGTAGATGTTCCACGTATCATAATATTATCCCCAGGATATTCCCCTACTCTATGCATAACATCTGACCAACCTTTAAGTTGTGCATAACAACCGTTTAAAAGCACTTCGACAGCTGCTTCTTTATCTGCAAGAATTTTATCTTCTGTGTACGAATTAAATGGCTCTCTCTCCAACTCACAGGAGTATAAAAAACTAATTGTAATAAATAATATAAATATCTTTTTCATGATTTTTTTTTTAAAGAGTAAGATTAAGACCTAATACAAATTTGCGTGTCTGTGGATATACTGATGTTGCAACTCCTGTTATTTGCCCGTTAGCTGGTGGTATCTCAGGATCAACTCCAGAGAATTTAGAAATAGTAAAAACGTTCTCTGCTGCTACAAATAGTCGAAGATTAGAAATATTGAAACGCTCCACATTTAAATTATATCCTAAAGAAAGACTTCTCATTTTTAGATAGGTTCCTGATTCTAAAAAACGAGTCGATGCTTTGTTTGAGTTACTTTTATTGTTATAACTTGCTTGAGGATGAGTAGCAATATCTCCTGGTTTTTCCCAACGGCTCCATCCGCTTTGCAAATTCATTTGGTTACGATCTGTATATGCTCCATCTGAATCAAATTCTGCTCTGGCATAATTATAAATTTCACCCCCTACTGAATAAGAGAACATGGCAGCAAGGTCAAAATTTTTGTAATTCAAATTCGTTGAAAATCCACCAAAGAAAGAAGGGGTATATGCCCCAACAGCTATCGGTGTTTTTGAAGCTGCACTATAACTAAAGGTTTTAACGCGTTCTCCTGCTGCGTTGGTTTCATACCACTGTGGTTTTCCTGTCTCTGGATCTACACCTGCCCATTCCGTAAGATACCACGTATCTACATCTTTTCCTGGAGTCAACAATTTATTGGCTGAACCAGCAATACCAGATCCATCTCCAACAATGATTTCTTTTCTTGTACCGTAAAGACTCGTAACCTTGTTTTTATTTGTGCCAATATTAGCATCAACAGACCATTGCAAGTCATCATTATTAATAATATCAATATTAAGTGCAGCTTCAAAACCTTTGTTTCTTACAGCCCCCACGTTTTTCCAAATACTAGTAACCCCAATTACTCCTGGCAAAGGAACTTGATACAATAAACCAGAAGTATCTTTATCATAATAGTCTAAAGTAAGGTTGAATCGTCTTAAAAACGAAATATCTAAACCAATTCCGGTTGTGTACGTTTTTTCCCAACTTAAATCAGGATTCGCAATTTGAGAGATAAGAGCCCCTGGGTTTTCATTGTAACCTGTTGTTAAAGAATACAACGCATAATGAGGATAAAGACTGTTTGGTCTGTTTCCAACAGAGCCGTAACTCGCTCTAAGTTTTAAGTTTGTAATATAATCCGCTTTAAAAAAGTCTTCATTATGAATGTTCCATCCACCACTTACTGAGAAGAAATTTCCATATTGTGAATTAACCCCAAAATTGGAAGCTCCGTCACGTCTTAAAGAAACTTGTGCTAAATATTTGTTATCATACGAATAATTTACATTAGACAATAATGATTGAACTGCCCATTGCGCTCTACTTCCTTTTACTTTTTCAGGAATTGAGGCTACATCACCCACTATAAATCCCGGTGCAAATCCTGTAGCAATTCCTTCTGTGTTTTTAGAGTTGAATTCATTCCATTCATATCCGGCAACAGCATTAAAATCATGTTCTCCGTATGATTTGTTGAATTTAAATAATTGATTGGTATACGTTCTATTATAAGAACTCATGTAATCTTCCAGTCTACCTTTTACAGCTAATCCACTAGAAGAACGTGGATCTGAATAGAACATAGAATTAGAATGTGAAAAGATATAGTTATTTACAGAAGCAAATGTTAACCAATTTGTAAGTTTTATATCAAAGTCAAAATTACTTCTAACATCGTAAGATTGCGATTCACTATAATTCCATTGTAAGTCATACAAATAGTTAGAACCCGTTGTATTTACCCACGTTGGGTTTGGTTGATTTCCCACCAAAGTACCATCTGCTAAATACGGATTGTCCCAAGGCATATTACCATACATTGCACCCACAGAATGTTGTTTATTTAATACATCTCTTCGTGAAGCATTAATTTGAGGTTTTATAGTCAACCAATTATTTACTTTATAGCTGAATTTTAAGAGTAGATTGTATCGGTTAAAATCATATCCTTTTATAGCAGCAGTTTCATCATACACACCTAATGAAACGTAGCTTTTAAAATTTTCATTACCTCCACTTATTGCTAAATTATGATCTGTTGCTAAACCTGTTGTTGTAGCATTGTCCCACCAATCAAAGTTTTTGTTCCTTAATTCCGGATTCCACCACCAAGCTGTTGAAAAATCTTGTTTATTTGAAAACGAATCGTACAAATCGTACAATTCAGTACCGTTCATAATATCAAAATTACCTGTATTCAAAGTCGTAGCAGCCATTTTTGTAGAAAAACTAACAGTCGCTTTCCCAGATTTTCCACTTTTTGTTGTAACAACTATAACACCGTTTGCACCTTGTGAACCGTAAACAGCTGTAGACGCTGCATCCTTAAGTACCGTTAAACTTTCAATATCAGTTGGATTGATATTTCCAGCACTACTCCCTATTATAACTCCATCAACTACCCATAAAGGATCAGTACTCCCATTTACCGTAGTTTTTCCGCGAATGACTATTTTTCCTGAAGATCCTGGCTGACCTGATCCTGAAGTTACTTGAACCCCAGTAGCTTTACCCGACAATAAATTTTCGACAGAAGTAGTTGTTGCATCCGTAAGTTTTTTGTTATTAACAGTTTGCAATGACCCCGTAAGACTTTCTTTTTTAATCGAACTATACCCTACTATAACTACTTCATTTAATTTTTGACCTGCTTCTTTTAAAACAATTTTTAATGTTCCAACGCCAATGGCAACCTCTTTTTCTTCCATTCCCATGAACGAAACAACTAAAGTGTTGTTATTTCCTAATACTTCAATAGAAAAATTACCGTCAGCATCTGTCTGAACTCCTGTTTTAGTTCCTTTAATAAGAATGTTCGCTCCAGGAATAGGGGCACCACTTTCATCGGTTACTTTTCCTTTTACAATTTTCTGAAACATTGATAAATTAATATCGTATGCTGTTGCCGTTTTTATAGTCGAGGCTGTAGAAACTTGAAAAGTTAAAGCTAATACTGAAAGAATTGCTAGTTTAATTTCTTTATGGGACAGATTTTTAATCACTAAATCCCTTGGTTTTTTTTGGGTTAATAATTTCATACTCTTAAAATGGTTTTAGTTAATAATAGTTAGTTGGTTTATTCAGTTATATTTTTTAAGTCTACTTTTTTTAGATAAAGAACAATGAACTCTAAAAA
>NZ_MTCA01000324.1:0-2256 GCF_002150205.1 Flavobacterium sp. FPG59
ACTTAATGGTTTATAAAAATGTTTTACTTAAATGACTTACATGTTTAAAACATAAAAACCATTAAGAAAATGAAGAAAATCAAAGCTAAAACTTAATAAACTTAACTTACTTAATGGTTTAAATTGAAACTGCAGCTAACCTCATCTAAAATAAAAACCATTAAGAAAATGAAGAAAATTAAGCGAAATACTTAATAAACTTAACTCACTAAATGGTTTAAAATTGTTTTACTTCAATGACTTATATGTTAAAAACAAAAAACCATTAAGAAAATGAAGAAAATTAAGCGTAAACCTTAATTAACTTAACTTACTTAATGGTTTAAAATTGTTTTACTTAAATGACTTATATGTTTAAAACCTAAACCAACACAGATACAAAATCCATACGCACACTGCCATCCTCATCAATTCTAGTCAAGTTGATATCGTGTAGCGTATTCACCAATTCCGGATTCCAAGGCGTTTTTACTTTTACGTAATTCTCAGTAAATCCGTGAATGTAACCTTCCTTATTTTCGCTTTCAAACAACACTTTACGTTGCGTTCCCAATTGACTTTCATAAAAAGCACGGCGTTTTTTCACTGATAATCCGCGTAACATCTTACTGCGTTTCGCACGCACATTTGCCGGAACAATGCCACTCATAGCAGCAGCTTCGGTATTATCACGCTCCGAATACGTAAATACATGCAAGTACGAAATATCCAAATCATTCAAAAAATGATACGTTTCCAGAAAATGCTCATCCGTTTCACCCGGAAAACCTACAATGACATCCACACCTATACACGCATGTGGCATCACCTCGCGAATTTTACTAACGCGCTCTGTGTATACCTCGCGCAAGTAACGACGCTTCATTAACTTCAAAATATCATTACTCCCAGATTGCAACGGAATATGAAAATGCGGTACAAAAGTCCTGCTTTTCGACACAAATTCAATCGTTTCGTTTTTCAATAAATTCGGTTCAATAGACGAAATTCGTAAACGCTCAATACCGTCTACTTCATCCAAAGCCTGAACCAATTCCAGAAAAGTATGTTCGTGTTTTTTATTTCCAAATTCCCCTTTACCGTAATCGCCAATATTTACGCCAGTAAGTACGATTTCTTTAATGCCTTGTTTCGAAATTTCAGCTGCATTTTTCAATACATTTTCTAACTCATCACTTCTAGAAATTCCTCTCGCCAGCGGAATCGTGCAATAGGTACATTTATAATCGCAACCATCCTGAACTTTCAAGAACGCGCGCGTTCTATCGCCTATAGAATAACTGCCTACATAAAAATCAGCTTCGGCAATCTCGCACGAATGCACCTCGCCCATATCATTTTTAGACAAATCATTGATATAATCAGCTAGTTTAAATTTTTCGGTAGCACCAAGCACCAAATCTACGCCATCCACCGCCGCCAATTCCTCCGGTTTCAGTTGCGCATAACAACCCACCGCAGCTACAAAAGCTTTATCATTGAGCTTCATAGCCTTACGCACCACTTGTTTGAATTGTTTATCGGCATTTTCAGTAACTGAACACGTATTAATCACATACATATCAGCCACTTCTTCAAAATCAACGCGATCAAAACCCTCGTCTTGAAGATTGCGTGCAATAGTTGATGTTTCTGAGAAATTGAGTTTACAGCCTAAAGTATAAAAGGCTACTTTTTTGCGTTTTTCCATAAGTAAGCGCTATCTAATGAAATCGTTGTCAAAAAAATAGCGTGCGCAAATTTACGAACAAATACGAGAAAACTGCACCGAATTGAATTTTTATTAAATAGGGCGTGCCCCTCCGTAAACTGCGGGTCGGGCTCTCCGCTCTATCTTTATTTTTTTAAAGAAAAAAAATAAAGGATACCGCTGCTATCCCTCACGCGTACCAACTCGTTGCAAACCAAAACGAACGCAACAAGAAACAATATTGCTTTTGTAATAAAATTATTATTTCTATATTTGGTAAATGCAAACTAACTGTGCTACATGCTAATCATTTTCAATTGGTTGAAATCGGGGAGGGTTTGCTGCACCTTTAGAGTGGTTAGTGATATTACCTAAACTACACATAAAAAATAACATTTAGAAACGATAATGAATATAGAGATACCAAAATTTCACGAAACTTTTAATCCTATTTTAGAAATATTAAGTAATGGAGAAACAATTCATACAAGAGAATTGCAAAAATTGGTAATTGAAAAATATTTTTCTCAACTAACTGAAGAACAATTAATAGAAAAAACAAAATC
>NZ_MTCA01000260.1:0-3819 GCF_002150205.1 Flavobacterium sp. FPG59
GAAATAAGGCGAAGTATCGTTTTATTTTTCATGAGCATTACATTTTGTATTATGCAATCGTGTAGTACAGAAGAAGCCTTGATACAGAATGAGGCCACTATTAAAACGGTATCAAGAGAGCAGGCAATTCAGATTTTTGCAGCAAAATCCATTACGAACAAGCATTAAAAAAGCAACAAAAACGAGCAATTCACCTAATTATGATGCTATATCACAAGAAGAAATTAGTAATAGCGATCAGTTCTTAACAGTAATTCCATTATTAAATAATGATAAAACGCAGTATAGAAGAATAGTGCTACTAACTATAAATGACACGTTAAAAAATGCAATTTTTACCATGTATCCTGATGGTGAACAAAAGACAAAAGATTTTTCCGGAAGAATAATGATAACAAGTTTATCTGGCGAATTTATGAACGGTTTCAGAGTAAAAGACGGTTTTCTGGTATCTCAGTTTGTATTAAAAATAAATGCTGCCAAATCAACTGCCACAAATAAATCAGCTTCTGATGACCAACCGATACGATTAAACGAAGTTATTATACCACCAAGAAAGAAATCTACAATTCAAATCAATCATATTTTTGACTCATCATCACCAGTATATGATAATTCAACTCCAGACTCATTGATATGGGATTTTGAAAAATACGGTGGTGGCGGTGGTGCATCTGCTGAAGCAGAAGCTGAACCTGTGGTTGAAGAAGAAGAGGATTTTGAAGATAAAATTGATGATAGTGAGTTGGATCCTTGTACAAAAGCAGTTCTTGATAAATTAAAATTGGGCACAGTAAATGATATTTCAACAATGGTAAATCGATTTGATTCTGGGGGTTCAATCAATAACATTTTTTTAAAATTGGGGGTGACAAATCCTAATAATTTTGCAGAAACATCACCAGTGGGTAATTCAAAATTTGATATAAACATTGTACTTAACCAAGATTATATTTATGGCACGCATTTTAATTCAAGACCAACAAATTTATCAGTAGCAACTACTTTAACGCATGAAATAATTCATGCATACCTAGTATCTATTCAAAATGAATTTGATACTGGTTGTGGCACTACTATTTGTGATTTCCCTTCTTTGTTTGATGCGTTTATTGCGTACAAATCATCAAAGGATCCTACAATTCTTCAAGATGAACATGAGGAATTAATTGCAACTAAGTATGTAAATGGAATAGCAGAGACAGTTCAAGAATTTCATACAGGTATACGTGTTGAAAAGGGAATGGCTTCAGAAGTTTATAGAGACTTAGCTTTAAGTGGTTTATATAAGACTAAGTATTTTACAAAAACATATCCTGATGACCAAAACGATGTTAATTATGCTGCGAGACAAAGAATTATAAAAAGGGTACATGCTGAACGTATTGGTCAGAATGTTGGTGAGATTAGTATAGTAGGCAATTCTTGTAATAAATAATTATTAGATGAAATACTTAAAGCAATTTATGTTATTGTTAGCGTTTGTATTTTTGTCGTGCAAAGGTTTAAAATCTTCAAACAAATATGAGCCAATCAAAACATTCTTAATTTCACAAAAATTAAACAAGACATACATTCTTCAACAAGAAAAAATTAGCAACAAACAAGTTCTTCGTATTTTTAATGGAAGTGAAGGTTTAAATCATCTACTGCCGCAAACAGATACTCATGCGTATTTTAATTTGAAGCATTGGAAAAAAATGTATCTGGAATATAAAAATGACACATTACCGCAAGAATGGAAAAAAAGTGATTTCAATGATTTCAAGTTTTTATATGAAAGTAAGAAAGTACTCTTTGGTGAAGCATTTACCCAAAAAATAGCAATGGGGACAGGTAACTATGAAATAATTTTTCTTTCTGAACCACTTTATTATTGGAATAAAAAATATGTTTTATTTTATTATCAAAAAGCATTTCTTTTTGGAGGCGGAACTGCAAGAATTGTAATTATGAAAAGGGAGAAAAATCATTGGAAAGTTGAAAAGGAAATAGGAGATTACATTTATCATTAGTCTTGAATACATCCAAGACCTTTACTAGATTGAGCGTCCCGCTCGTGCCGATTGCCAACAAGCACTATGATTGCAGTTTGTTACAATAAGTTAAGGTATATTTCAATTTAGTGTGTGTTCACGAGCAGGACGCTCGCGTAAGTAGGGATATAATATTTAACCAAACAAATTATCGACCACAAACAACAGAAGCTAACGCAATTAGTAATTAAGGGACTTGTAATTAAAAAATTATGAAAAAATCAATTCTGATAGTATTGTTAATTGTAGTATCAATTGTTGTAATTTATTTTAGTTTACAAAAAGATGAAAATGAAGTGAGGGATTTTGCAGTTGAACTTGTTGATGAAAAAATTCCTTTGGAGCAAATTTTAAAAAAGAGAATTAACTATACTCAAAAACAAAAGGATCTTTGTCTGTTTTTTTTAAAAACTGTTCGAGAGGAGTATCATAAAAACCCCGAAAAAATAGCAATTACGCAATCTGCGGGCAGTAATGTGGATGTTAAAAGTGATGCAGTTAAATTGAACTCAGGTGAGCATTTATTTTATGTGCAGTTTAATAAATCATTGACAATACCTTTTATACTAAACAACAAATCAGAAATAATTATTTTGTTTAACCTTACAAAAGGTGGAGGAGGGAACTTAAATAACTCTCGATCTGATGAAACAATGCATAAATGATTTTTATGTAAAAATCAGCAAACAAAAAACGCCGCAAAAAACAATTTTGCGGCGTTTTATTTATGTTCAAAAATTTTACTTCAAATGCTGTAGCATATCAATTGTCATGGTTGCTAAATCAAACTCATGATTCCAGTTCCAGTCTTCGCGAGCACTGCTGTCATCAATACTGGCAGGCCAGCTGTCGGCAATTTTCTGACGGAAATCTGGTTCGTATGTAATGGTAAATTCAGGAATGTGTTTCTGGATTTCAGCAGCAATTTCTGTTGGTGTAAAGCTCATTGCAGCCAAATTGTATGAGGAACGAATTTTAATTTGCTCAACGGGTGCTTGCATGATTTTAATGGTTGCCGCAATAGCATCGTCCATGTACATCATAGGCATTTTAGTTTCTGAAGATAAAAAACACTCGTATTTTTGATCGGCGAGTGCTTTGTGATAAATATCTACAGCATAATCTGTAGTTCCGCCACCAGGAGGCGATGACCAACTGATCAAACCAGGATAACGTATGCTGCGTACATCTATACCAAAGATATTGTGGTAATACTCACACCATCTTTCACCCGCTTGTTTACTGATTCCATAAACCGTTGATGGCTCCATAACCGTGTATTGTGGCGTGTTTTCTTTAGGGGTTGTTGGTCCAAAAACCGCGATGCTTGATGGCCAAAATATTTTTTTTATTTTTCCGGCTTTCGCCAAATTCAAAACATGAAATAAAGAGTTCATATTCAAGTCCCATGCAAATGCTGGATTTTTCTCGGCTGTTGCCGATAAAAGTGCCGCCATTAAATATACATCGGTAATTTGATGTACTTCAACTAAATGCTCAATCTGATTAAAATCTAACGCATTTACCACTTCAAATGGGCCTGAATTTACGACATCAATATTTAATTTACGGATATCAGAGGCTATAACATTATCTGTTCCGTAAATTGCGCGTAACTTTTGCGTTAGCTCTGTTCCTATTTGGCCACAAGCGCCTATAATTAATATTTTTGTACTCATTTTTTTTAAGTTTTGTTAAGCAAAGATAACGTTTTCGAAAATATCAAAAAATTATTAGAATCTTTATAAAAACACATAAAAATTAGTAATGTGCTATTTCTTAC
>NZ_MTCA01000169.1:0-6631 GCF_002150205.1 Flavobacterium sp. FPG59
CTTTTATACTGATGTCAGGGCTGATACTATTTTTTCTATTTTCATCATCATTATCCTTTTTAACCTTATTGGCTACTTTATTTTCATCACCATTTAAAAAATCATGGTTTATTTTTACAATATTTGAAGTGATTTCTACTTTGTTTGGAATTTTATTGATGTTATCTATTTTGAATACAATTGGTTGTTTGTGTTTTAATTGATTTGAAGTATAAGCTTGTGTTTCAAAATCATTAATAACAGTTAGAACATTGCTCTTTTTATTTATTACTGCTATTTTCTGTATTAGTTCTTCGACTTTTTTTGAGTCATGTGGATTTTTATTTAATTCAGTCTTTAGTTCTTTCTCCAATTCTTCCTTTTTTGTCTGTTTATCCTCATGATTAGTTTGAGAATAATTACTTACCCCTGATAAGAGTAAAAATGCGAGTAATAGTTTTTTCATGTTTCTAGTTTTTAGAATTGTTTAAAATTGAAATAAACACCAAATAGAGTTACCAAATCTAATCTTTATTAAAAAGCCAGAAATGAGTATAAACACTTGTTTTTCAGATGTAAACGTAAAAATTATTGATAAATATAACTAGGGGAAAAATACCCTTTTTTATCAGGCAGATACATCCTTTAAACCCAAATGAACATTCCTTAGCTTCAAATTCGCAACCATGAAATAAACCTAAAGTATGGAACAAAAAAAAACGGCGTCCTACCCACTGAAAGTCGTCTAAACAAATATCTAATTTAAACCTAAACTAAATAATTATTAACTCATTATATATTAGGTTATGTTTGAAAAAATTAAGCCATTTGAACATTTTGCAAGCTAAATGTAAATGGGGTAGAGGAAGAACCAGAACCGCCACCAGTCATCACAATATCGGCACTAGAAATCCCTAACAAACTAATCTCAGTGTTTATTTTCGACATAATGGCTGAATTTATTACTTCACCTTCGGTTATTTGAGAAACAACACCAATCCAAATAGTAGGTTTAAATGAAAAAACTGCTTTATGACTTGGTACGATATTTTGAGTTGAAGCATATAAGCTACCGCTACGATATACATTCCCGCTGATAGAACCCCTTGGTAAATTATTAGCAATCTCTATTTCAGTAGAAATCATTGTAGGTTGCCCACTCAATTGCAAAACATCCCCAGAAGTATTCTTGATCATCTCAAATTGCTGACCGTTTTGGGCTAATAATTCAGGGGTATAATTCCCATAAGAATCTCCAGCCGAAACATGCACATTTAGATCATAATTTAAAGGATGATGTTCTCCTATACCGCAATTTTCGATTACTTTCCAGGCAATAGCAAGCTCGTCAAAAACCATAGCACTATTTTTAGAAAATATAACAATACTACTATTATTGATGTCATTTGAATGATTAATGAAATTTAATTTTATTCCCTTCATAAATTATGGTACTGTAAGACAGTGTCTTGGTTATTTCTAAAATTAATATTTTCTTTAGAAATTAATGTGTTTTAAAAGTTAAGTAAGCCCGTTGGGTATAGTTATGATTTCAAGCCCATTATTTCGACCTACTGTCACTCTCTTTACGCTGATTGTAATGTTTACAATCAATTTTAAAATGTTTTTTATTTAATTGCACCGATGGGGTTTGAATAAGCTAAAAGTGTAAGGCTGCCCATAATCTATTGGGATCTATGGAAACCTTACACTTTTAAACTCTTATTCAATCTATTTCTGAATTAACTTAACTTTTCTACCTGAAATAGAATCACCTCGTCTAATATCAGCATACACGTGACTTAAAAAGTTAGGGTCTAAAGTAGGTTTAGACGACTTATAATCATGATGACAACTAAAACAAGAACCATTTAGGTTATAGGCCGTACTTTGATCATAGGTTTCCATTGTGCTATTTGCCAACTGACTTGTACCTATAGCCACACCGCTTTTGGTATTGGTAGCGGAATAACTTTGACCATTAGGTGCTGCGCCACCATCCGTCCAAGTGGATCCTATAAAGAGATAATTTTTTCGTATATCATTACCAACCAATTGTGATAGCACCGAATTGTTAATCGATATGATCTGACTATTGGAAGCCGCTGCAGTTGCATTCTCAGGGTTTGGAACTCCTTTATTTGCTACACCCCAAGGCTTGGTTCTGGTAGTATTACTCGGGCTAATGGTATTATTTGCCGGTGGTAGAGGATTGGTAGTCCACTGTGCAGAAATAGTATCGTTTTTAAACTTCATGTGCGAGATATTAATGTTGTTCGTATCTGCTGGTACCGAATTCAAAACCCAAAGGCCTTTACTATCTGCCGCAATCTTCTGTTGCTTCTTTGAGGTATCTAAATAGGTGTAACTTAAATTAGGAGCATTATTTTTATGTTCAAAAGTGGACCACACCATCTCTGGATGTCCAGCCGTACTTCCCACAATGTGCACACCCAACAGGGCTAATTTTATTTTTTGAGTTTTATTAGGAATGATAGTCCACTTTTTTGATGTTTTAATATAAGTAGGTACAAGTGCATCTATAGTAATATATTTACTTAGATCTTTCACAGTACTAGCATCAACCCACGAAGTTTTAAGTTCGATGGCTAAGGCCTTGGCATCTGGTAAAACAATATTTTGACTTTTAGCATAAGCTACAATAGTATTTAGTTCAGCTTGTGTGGTTGGAAATTGCTTGCCTTTCATTTTGCCTGCATTTACAGCCGCTATAAACTGTGCATACACATCATTTACCATGGTAATATAATAGAGTAAGGCACCATCTTTTGACATCAAAGCATCGCCTGTGGCTTGTCCTTCCTCGCTATCAACACCTCTACTTTTTTCTATATTAGGTAGCGCACTCAACAATATACCAGGTCTATGCGGAATTAATTTTCTTTCATTTACACCAAATTCTGGTGAAACGGTATAGAAAACAGGAGATTCTAAAACCGTCTTACTTTTTCCATAAATACCTGAGCTTGGCGAAGTAATCCACAAAAACATTTGCTCAGACCATCGGTAAAAATCACCATTGTCTTCATGACCAAAAGTCACACTGTTAGCAGGTTCTACAGCTCCGTTCTCAGTAGGATTACCACCCACAAACCAAGTCTTAAACTCAGAAGGAGTGACTACACAAGAAGGTAAAACATTGATTGGCAAGTAGCTTGAAGCTTCTGTTTTTTCTTGGGTTTTACAAGCTATAAAAATGGTGAGCCCTAAGAAGGCTACGACACTTAATTTGGTAATTGTTTTTTTCATGGGGAGTAATGGTTTCGTTACTATTAGTTTTTGTTAGTAATTGTTTAACCAAAAATATGACAAGCCAAGCAGATAGTTTAACGTATAAATACCTGCTTTTTATTTTTTTTTTGGCATACCCTCGCAAAGCCCATCACTTGAGAGTTAATTTTTAAAAAAAATCGTCTATCATAATCTGTTCATGGATTGACCGTACATTACAAGTCGTGGAACTCCCTGTGTCATGTCTCGAGCTTTCCATTACCATACTATATCAAGCACAAGTATTAAATTAAAGTGTTTATAATAAGAGAATATCGTTCTACGAAATAAGTGTGTTAAATTTATTTGACTAAACAAGATGAAAAAGAGTGATGCAATTATTAGATTTGACTGACTAATAATAGGCGTTTTACCTTAGTCTCTTTTTGTCTGTTCCAATAAATAGTATTGGCGCCAGATCTTGAAATAAAGAAATGGCTATTTCAATTTGCATTAAAAGTCTACACAGTTTTTGAAGTTCTGAGTTATTTTATAGAGAAATGTATTTATAAAGCAAAGAGCGCTTTTGTACTTGATAAGTTACGACGCTTAACTTAAACTCTAATTTTTATTCATATCTAAATTAAGATCAATTTTCAATCAAACAAATCACAAAAGTAGTTATTCCTTCATCATTTCTATATGCCAAGTAGCCTCCGTGAGCCTCAACTATGCTTTTAGATAAAGTTAAACCAATTCCGGCTCCTTCTTTTCGGGTGGTGAAGAAAGGCAAGAATATTTTGTTTTCTATTTCTTTTTCGATGCCTTGCCCTGTATCAGTGATCATGATAAAAATTCGCTTTTCTTTGACTTCTGCCGATATAATAATTTGTTTTTTTTCTGAATTAGATAAAGCGTATATGCAATTTGTCAAAAGATTGATAAATACTTGCTCCATCTGTTGCGGGTCAATATGGAGTCTGCGGTCAAACGCAATTGTATTTATGACTTCTATGTGTTCCTTTTTAAACAATGGATTCATGATTTGACAACTGTTGTCAATCAATTTTGACAGTTCCATTATTTGTTTTTTGGGCGATGGCAACATGGCCAGTTTTCGGTAACTTTCTACAAATTGCTGCAAGTGGTCACTTCGTCTCAACATCGTGGTAACACTACTTTTCATATCGTCTAAATCTTCTGCCGAAATGGTTTCCTGCTGCACCAGGTCTTGTAAATTCTGAGAAAGTGACCGAATGGGAGTTATCGAATTCAAGAGCTCGTGTGAAATCACTTTCATTAAATTGACCCAAGCTTCTTTCTCTTTTTTCTCAATTACATTTTGAATTGAATCCAGTACAACAATAAAATAATCCCGATTGTAAATTTCGCTTCTAGAAGACTGCATCACAAATGTTTGCGTGTCTTGCTGATTGACACGAATCTCTAAAGATGTTTTAATTTCCTGAAAATCCTGTTTTTCGATAATTTCACATAACGCCGGCAAATGATTTTTCAGATACTTCCATTTAGACACTTTTGGGACATCAAAATGTTTCGAAAAAAAATCATTCATCAAAAAAATGTTCCAGTCACTTCCATCTTTTTGTAAGATAATAATTCCTGTTTCGATAGTATTTAAAATAGAACGGTAAACAATATCTTTTGAAACCTGCTCGTTTTCTTTGTTTTTTAGCGTTTCGTACAGCTTGAATAAATTAGAATAATTTTGATACGATTTATGTTTCGAAAAATCGGAGGTGAAATCATTTTGCAAAATTGAAGTGATTGTTCTGTCGTAAAGCTGAAAGGTGTTTTTAATGTAAAAATACATTTCGACAAAGAGTATGAAAAGTATGAGTGTCCCAAAAAGTGCAGTAAAGACCAATCCTTTTTGAAAAATAAATAGGGAAATTACAGAAAGGCAAAGAATAAAAATTAATCTAAGAAAAAGGAGTTGGTATATTTTTAAAGATGTAAACATATTAGTTGATGTTATATTTTTCTAAACGTCGATACAAAGCACCTCTGGATAATCCTAGTTCCTCGGCAGTTTTACTAATATTGTTGTTGTTTTTAAATAGGATTTTTTCAATAGCCGTTTTTTCTAATGCCGAAAGTTGGATATCATCTTGATTGTCTTCGTAGGTTGTGATTTGTTCCAAATCCAAATCCGAAACGGTAATGTAATTGTTCTCACAAAGAATCACGGCACGTTCTACTCGGTTTTCCATTTCACGAATATTTCCATTCCAAGCGTGATTTGCTATTTGTTCCAATGCTTTTTCGTCAAAAGTAATTGTGTCTCGTCCGTATTTTGTAATCATTTTTTGCAAAAGATACTGCGCCAAAGGAATTTTATCTTCGATTCGCTCGCGCAAAGGAGGCAACACAATTTCCATAGTATTGATACGATAATACAAATCTTCACGGAAATTCTTATCTGTAACTTCTTGTTTCAAATTCAGATTGGTGGCTGTGATAATACGAACATTGAGCGGTCTTGCTTTTGATTCTCCTAAACGGGTCACCATTTTGGTTTGAATTATCTGCAAGAGTTTAGATTGTAAATGCAATGAGACGTTTCCAATTTCATCCAAAAAAATAGTGCCGTTTTGAGCCATTTCAAAACGTCCTGGAGTATCAACCTTCGCATCTGTAAAAGCACCCTTAGCATAGCCGAACAATTCGCTTTCAAAAATATTGGAATTCAATGATCCCAAATCAACATGAATAAATGGACTATTTTTTCGCTCTGATTGCAGATGGATATGATGTGACAGCACAAATTTACCGGTTCCGTTCTCGCCAAGTATTAAAACATTGGCATCGGTTTTGGCCACTTTATCGGCCAGAGAATAAGCTTTTTTTATAACCTCTGAATTACCAACAAAAAATTCGTCTACAATCTCGATATTATTAGATTTCTTTTGCTCTTTACGGCTTTTGTCAACTGCCTGTTTTACAACGCTAAGTAATTTTTCATTTTCCCAAGGTTTCAAAATATAATCAAAAGCACCTGCTTTTAAACCTTCTACAGCAGTTTCTACTTTACCAAATGCGGTCATCAAAATAACGACCGTTTTTGGCGAAAGCGTTTTTATTTCTTTTAATAAATACAAACCTTCTCTGCCGTCTTCAAATCCTATTCTGTAATTCATATCGAGCAAAACCACATCAATGTTGTTTTGTGATAATAGTTCCACAACATTTTTGGGGTTATTAAGGGTATAAATATTTTCAAAATGCTTTTTTAGTAGCATTTTTGAAGCAAAAAGAATATCTTCTTCGTCGTCTATGACTAATATGGAGGCGCTGGTCTTTTTCATTCTAATGCAATAGCTGTATTTTTTTATTCAGAAAATGGAATCATTGTTCGGTTTCGGACAAATAGTGTTCAATTATGGACACCATGTAAATT
>NZ_MTCA01000122.1:0-8811 GCF_002150205.1 Flavobacterium sp. FPG59
CTTCTATGGTTTTAGAAGAGAGACTGCGACGACATTTAAGTACACACAAAGGATTTACAGCAAGAGCCAAAGATTGGGCAATAGTTTATTCGGAGTTATTTGACCAAAAATCTTTTGCAATTTCACGAGAGCAGGAAATTAAAAAATGGAAAAGTAAAACTAAAATTGTCGAATTAATTACAAAATAAGTAGCAGTTATAGCGTCCCGATTGTAAATCGGGAAGGCCGCAGGTTCGAATCCTGCCACCCCGACTTAATCCTTCTTGTTCAGTCAAGAAGGATTTTTTTATTGCCAAATAATTAAAACTGATGTAGTACTTTATTACGTACTGTAATAAAAGCTTATTTTTGTACCAAAAAATTTTAATAATCACACCATGTCAGATACGATCGAAAAAATTAAATGCCTTATTATAGGTTCTGGACCTGCAGGATATACAGCAGCAATTTATGCAGCAAGAGCTAATATGAATCCGGTATTGTACCAAGGAATGCAACCAGGCGGACAGTTAACAACTACAAACGAAGTAGAGAACTGGCCAGGGAATCCAGAAGGAATTACAGGGCCAGAAATGATGGTAGGTTTACAAGCTCAAGCGCAACGTTTTGGAACCGATGTGCGTGACGGTTGGGCTACAAGAGTTGATTTCTCTGGAGATATTCACAAAGTTTGGATTAATGAAACTAAAGAATTACACTGTGAAACAGTAATCATTTCAACTGGTGCTTCGGCTAAATATTTAGGCTTACCATCAGAGCAACATTACTTAAAAATGGGTGGTGGTGTTTCTGCATGTGCTGTTTGTGATGGTTTCTTTTATAGAAACCAAGAGGTGGTCATAGTAGGTGCAGGAGATTCAGCTTGTGAAGAGGCACACTATTTGTCTAAACTTTGTAAAAAAGTTACCATGCTAGTACGTAGCGAGAAATTTAGAGCTTCAAAAATTATGGAGGAGCGCGTACGCAAAACAGAAAATATCACCATTTTGATGAACCATGATACTGTTGAAGTACTTGGGGATGAACAAGTAGTTACAGGTGTAAAAGCGTTAAACAAAACTACAGGTGAAACTTTTGAAATTCCGGCAACAGGATTTTTCGTTGCCATTGGTCACAAGCCGAATACAGATATTTTTAAAGAGTTTATTACTCTTGATGAAACAGGATATATTGTTAACACGCCAGGTTCTTCACTTACAAATGTTGCAGGTGTTTTTGTAGCTGGTGACGCTGCTGATCATGTATACCGTCAGGCTATAACAGCAGCAGGAACAGGTTGTATGGCTGCACTTGATGCCGAAAGATATTTGGCAGCAAGGGAATAAACAATTTTTTATCATTAAAAAAAAAGTCTCTTTTATTTCAAAAGGGACTTTTTTTTTGAATAAATGTCTTCCACTTAAAATCTGTATCATTTTGGCTATTCAGTCTATCGTTAACTTGTACAAGGTGTTACAGACTTAACAGGTTTTAAAAACCTGTTAGGTCTCGATAGAACTCCTTTTTGTAAAGCGGTTTTAGTACAGTTGCATTCGATAATAAGCTCAAAGACCTCAAATGTAGTTACATATCAAAGTATACCAACGATGACCATATATCAGTAGAGATTGAGATTAATTGATTTTGGATTTGTGGGCATTACTAATATGTTAGAACTGGCTGCTCACCCTTAACCCTAGTGCTAATATATTTAATTGAGTCATGCTTTAACTGAAAATCAATATGTTTTATTTCTGTTCCGCAATAGTTACTTTGTTTAATTTTAAAACTCTTATTACTTGATTGGTGTTATCTACTACAAACAAACGGTCTTTTAGCAATGCACAATTAGTAATTGAGTTAAACGCATTTTCTCCCATAATGTCTGAATTATTGATGGTTGGGGTGTAATTTTGATCTAAAAAAATGTTTTTTGGATACAGTCGTATATAGTTAGTGCCTTTTAATTTTTCAGTTGTTATAGCCCAGTCATCGCTAAATACTACAGATAATGGAAGGTTGTCAGTTAGTGTTTTAGTATTAGGTAAAATAGGAACAGTCAACGAGCTAGTTGCGTTTTTTTCAATGTCTTTTAGATTGTAATTTAAAAAGCCGTTAGCGTTTTGTCCAGCTACTATTAAATTTCCATTGGAGATATCCATCGAATAGATTTCGGTGTAGCCTTTCAGGGTGTTTAATTTAGCTATTGGAGCTAAGTTCCAATTGCTGGTTTCAGTAATTTGTGCAGTTTGGAATACCTTAATTGAATTTTCTTTTTCTTTGACAAAAAGAAAACCATCTTTTGCTTTTAGTCCAAATACGTGAACAAAAGTTTGCCACCATTGTCCATTTCCAATCGTGTTTATGCCTGATAATGTTTTTTCGTCCAAAACAAAAATTCTTGAGTCAATGCTACCAAGGTAAATACGGTCATTGTCAATAGAAATAGAGGATAGTTTTGTGAACGGAATTGTGGTAGATCCTTTTGTATAGCTTTTGACACTCGAAAGATAAGATAAAGTTGTGGCATCAAATATTTCAAGAATATCACCATTGCAGATGTATAATTTGTTATTGGCAATAGTGATAGCGTTAGCTTCTAAAGTAGCTTTCCCTCCAGTAATTTGATTGGCTTTGATAGTCGTTTCGTTACTCAAGTAATAAGATTGATATTTGGTAGGCTCATAAACCATATCAGAATCTTTAGTGCAACAAGCTAAAATAAATAAGATAGCTATATATAAAATTTTTTTCATAGTAGTAAGTGGTATTAATTCCATTTTCCTTCTCCTTTGTATTTAAGTAAGAAGGGGTTGTTAGGGCTGATTTTGAAAACGGGTTTTTTGTAGTCTTTTTTGTTTAGATAAGCTGTTTTTGTCCATCCTTTTAGTATTTCAGGATCTATAAAAGGAAGGTCGTTTAGGTAAATCAAATATTTATAAAAATGAGTGAGCATTTCTTGTTGTCCTCCACCTTCACCACTATTTGCTAAATTACTACTATGGCTAAATCCAATATGATGAGAATATTCATGAGACCAAATAGACATTTCACCTAACCAATGTCCAGTGATGTAGTCTGACTCCCATTGCGAAGCCAGCGCGCCTCCTCCCCAAGCACTTCCGCCTCCTACCATTGCTAGGTAAACGGCTCTAGAGTCTAAGTAATTCAAATAAATTTTTTCTATTTCTTCCTTCGTGTAATAATCATAAACGCCATTCACATCATCAGTGTTACCATGCCAATTTAAAGCACCATTTATTGCTGTTCCTGCTAATGTTGCTTGTTCTTGTTTGTATTTATCAAAATTGGAAAAGGTTTGATAATACAGTGGGTGACTTAAAGCATAGGAGTAATTGATGATCATTGTGATAGCTTCTTTGGCCAAAACAGGATTCATTGGAAGAAATTTTCCTGGTTCATTGATATGGTAACCATCGTGAAATTGCACTAAATGATTGGATTTTATTTTTTTAAATTTGGCAAATAATGGATCTGTTGATGTAACAGAAAATTCAATAGATCCCGATGAAAATCCTTCTATTTTATCAATCGTTACCGTTTTACCATTTTCTAACAAATAATCATTTTTGCCAACTACTAAAGGGATTTGATGTACCGAGCGATGAAACGCAGGAATTTTACTAAAGTGAAAGAGTACGAATTTGTTTTCGTAATTTGGGAGTTTAGCATATATATTTACATCTGTTAAGGCAACAGGTGAATACAAGGAAACTTGTATAAAATCCTTTCCTTTTAGTATGACTTGAAGAGGCTGGTTAACTCGAAACCAACGATCTTTTTTGTCATACATACTTGCTGGGTCTTCATTGTCTTCAAAAAGTGTCATGGGTTTATTACCAGCAGGTAAATTGGTAGCATCAATACTTGATAAATAATTGGGCTGGTAATTTTTGTAGTTTACTTCGGTTTCACAATTTGTGAATAAGGACAAAACAGTCAATAGTAAAAAACAATGCATTGCATTTTTTAGAACTTGATTCATAGGTTAGGTTTTAGAATATGGGTTTGCAAATATATTTTTTCTTTTATTATTTAATCCATCTACAACGTTTTTAATTGACTAAATTTATTCTTCCTGAATATATTGACTGATAATAATTTTGAATAGTAAAGCTATTCCTTAGAAAATAGAACAGAGTATTTGCCACACGGGGAATTAAGATAAAGCAACTTGTAAACCGGTAAACTTCCCGATTGGGCATCCACAAAAAACAAAAGCACAAAAAAACAGGCAATTGCCTGTTTTTTGTTTTTAGTAAAGTTACAGTTATTTCAATTTCTTGATTAACTTAGTCTCGTCAGCAAACTTTTTGATGGTTATTTTAGGGTTTCCTACGAGCTGGATTTCAGTTTTATTGGCTGCATCAATACTTAATGTTGTGCTTGAATTTATGATGCAACTAGCATATCCTTCAATAGTTAGTTCCGTGTTTTTCAGGGTTAATTTATTGGCTGTTAAGCTGGAGTTGTTGTCTAAACGCAAGATAGCATTCGAGGCATCACCTTCAATAGTGGCATCAGCTTTTTGGTACAAATCTGTTTTGAAATCAACGGTTGTAACCAGCGCTTTTAAACTAGAATTTTTACTCATTTCAATAGTAGCTTTTTCTGATTTGATATTAAGCTCACCTTTTGCTTTGTCATCAGCTTGATAAATTACTGATTTAGAATTGATGTTTAAAAATAATTTAGACGTGCCGCTTGCTTTTAGGATTACGCTATCTAATAATAATTCTTGGATGGCATTTACGGTAGTCTCGTCTTTGGCTTGAATTGTTTTTAAATTCTCTGTATAGGTTACTCGAACAATCAATTTTTTATAAGCTGTAGCTTTTTTATTGGTGTAAATACGTAATTTTTTTTCGTTTTCGTCAAGTGCCACTACGTCGTGTAAATTTTCGTCCGTTTCAACTTTTATGCCTGCTTTTTCTCCTCTTTCTAGATGTACTTCTAGATTGTTTTCAATTTGTAAGGTTTCAAAGTCTGCAATTTTTCGTTCTACAATTGTAACAATTTTGGAACCTTTTACTTTATCAGATTTTTGAGCAAATGCTACATTTGCTGTGGCTATAAGTAGCACTAAGAGGAAATTTTTTTTCATGTCTTGATATTTATTACTTACAAATATAAAAAAAATCATCCACTAGTTAGGGATGATTTTTTTGTTTGAATAAGTCTTTTATTCTGCGCTAATGCTACCGCCCGAACTAGTATTTTTTTGGATTGACTTGGGTTGTATGTCATAATGAATTACACCACCGCTAGAAGCTTCTGCATTTAAACTCACAATGGGATGCACATTAATACTAGCACCGCTTGAAACATCAGCTCTAACTACATTTGTTAACAAGTCATAAGCGTTGATTTCACTTCCGCTTGAAGCTGTATTTTTCGTCTCTAGTGCTTTTCCATTTACTTTTATTTCACTACCGCTACTAGTGTCACAGCTCACAACATCAGCTTCTATGCTAAGGTCCATGGTTGCAGCACTTGATGTATTAAGTCTAATGTTTTCTCCTTTTAAGGTGTTCTTACTCACAATCGTTGCTCCGCTTGTAGCTTCAAGTTCATCAATAACTGGCATTCTTACGATTACCTTTTTAACATCGGCATCATTCATTAAATTTTTGTCAAAGGTGATTACAAGCGTACCATTTTCAACTTCCGTAGTCAAATATTCTTGTAAGTTTTCGTCCGTTTCTACAATGACTTCAACCTTGTCTGATTGTTCTATTTCAACATCAATGCCACTATTTACTTCGATACTTTTAAATCGCTCTGTAATTTTTCGGTTTTCTGTGGTTACATTTCCGTTTCCTTCAACAGCGTCAAAATTAAAATGGCAAGAGGTGCAAAATAAGGCAATAAGTACACCTACAATAAACTTAGTAATGAGTGTGATAATTTTTAGCATGATTATTTATTTTTTACAATTATTCCGTCCTTATTTATTGATAACCCTTTTCCAGAGCCTTTTTTAGTTTCGTTTGTGTTTTCTACATTGCTCTCTATTGAAGTACTATCAACTTCACTTGAATATTCAGAATTGTATACCTCTTCCTCTTGAGTTTCTGAATCATTATATTCATTTTCATCAGCAGGGCAATTTAAACATTTTATTTTATCTGATGTAACTTTGTAAACGTAATTATCTGAGCTGTAGTGTAAATTAAAGAATTCATCGTCAGATCTGTCGTAGTTTTGTACAGATGAATCAGGCTTAATATAAGTTCCTACAGGAACAAATAGGGTGATATCTACACTTTGATCACGGTATTTATTTTTTAATTCAGTAATCATGTAATTATCTAAAACAATTTGATTCCCATTGATGGAATACGCATATTTAATTTTCTGAGCTCTTTTTTTAGCTTCAGATAATGATATACCTCTAGCTTCTTTTTCTATTTGAAGGTAAGGTAGTTTTTCATCTGTTTTTTCAATTTTAAAACGCACATCATTAGAGTAAATAATGTTAGTTCCAGTGGAGTCTTGTGTTACCTCAAAATTTCTATTGTCATCTACGTTCTTGGCAAAATAATCGTTGTATCTAAATTTGATGTACAATGTATCTGTAGGTTTTAAATTGATGGTTTCTTTTTTTACATCTCTACCATCTACTGCAAATGCACTAGCTTGTTTAATCCCAATTGAGATAGCAATAGAAACTGCAATAATCCAAATAGCAAGCAAGGTATACTTTACAATATTCCCTATTGATTTCATGTTTGGTGCTAGTAATTTAAACCCTAGCAACGTTAAGAAAAAGAACGGAATCCCAACTGCAAAAAACATAAGTAATCCAAAAGACCACACAGGATAATCAGTAAAATTGCCTGCTTCTATAAAATTTTGCCAAGGGAAATCGATAAACAATCCAGAACCCAATGTGAAAATACCAATCAACAAGAAAAATAAAACCGTGATTCCAGACAAGATCAATAATATGCCTAAGAATTTTGCAAAAACTTTAAAAACAGTCATGATAAAATCTCCAAACGAGCTTCCTATTTTGTTTGCTCCAGTTCTTATTTGATTTCCGTATTTGTCATAATCTACATTTTTTAGCTTTCCAGAAACGTTCTCAAACTCTTCTCTAACTTTTTTTTCAATGTTTGATATATTAACAGGTTCTCCAGTCATTTCAAGCTTTTCAGAGGTTGTTACGGCCTCTGGTGTTACAATCCATAAAATGATATACGCTAAAATACCAGTTCCAAAACCAGCAAAAACCAGCAATACTAGTACTATTCTGATCCACACGGCATCAACCCCAAAATAGTAACCCAATCCTTGTGCTACACCACCTAGCATACCTTTTTCTTTATCACGATACAGTTTTTTAGTTCTTCTGCTCGTGTTTTGGTATGGTTTTGCTTCGGCGTTTTCGTCTTCAATGATATAGTCTTCAGGTTGCCCCATAACTGCAATCATTTCATCAACTTCTTTCAACCCTATAACATGCTTGTCGCTTATTTGTTTTTCATTCAACAATTCAGACACACGCATTTCAATGTCTTTTAATATTTCATCGTGTCCAGATGAGTTTGATAAAGAGCGCTTAATAGCATCAAAGTATCGAGTCAATTTTTGGTATGCATTTTCATCTATATGAAAAACCATTCCGCCTAGGTTTATATTTACAGTCTTGTTCATGATTATTATTTTTGGTTGGTTATAAGGTTTACAGCATCTGATAATTCAGTCCAGGTGCCACTAAGTTCTTTTAAAAAAGTTTGTCCTATTTCGGTCAAGCCATAATACTTTCTTGGTGGTCCTGATGTAGACTCTTCCCAACGATAATTGAGCAAACCGTCATTTTTAAGTCGAGTCAATAAAGGATAAATAGTGCCCTCAACAACTAGTAATTTTGCGTTTTTTAAAGTGTCTAATATTTCTGATGTGTATGCGTCTTTCTCTTTTAGTACCGATAGGATGCAAAACTCAAGAACACCTTTGCGCATTTGTGCTTTTGTGTTTTCAATGTTCATAATTTCATTTTTTTGATTTTGTGTGATTAAAACTGTTCATTCTTTGATTGATTTTCCGGATTTTACCCCAGCGTGATTGATTATTATGATGATTTTTTAGGAGCAGTCAACTCCCGTTTTTTTAAGAACTTTTATTCCTGCTTTTCACTCTATCTTTTCTGGTCTCTAAAAAACGAGACCATAAAAGGATGCCGTTGCAATCAGGGCTATACAGAACTTCTATTGCTCTCCTGTCTATTTTAAAAACGGAATGGTAAGCGGGTATTTATATGCTATGCCATTAGATGTTTGCATCGAAGCGTAAATAATATAAAAGAACTCAACAACTTTTAGTATTAAAAAAAGTAAAAGACTCACAATTCCTACCGTTAAAAATCCAGCATTGTCACTAAAATTAAAATCAGACAAGATAAAATTGTGATTCTCATGCAAGCTATTCAAAGGTATATTTTTAAATACAGTGATTAAAAAACAAGGAATTGCTATCATTAACAAAACTAATGAATAGAGTAATAAACTCAACTGAAAATTAATAGCTTGTTTCCCGTGGTGATCCACAAATTCCGAGTCTCCTTTTTTAGTGCTCCACAATACAATTGGGAAAATGTAATTCCCAAAAGGAATAAAATATTGAGTTAGTGTACTCAAGTGTGTAAATGTGGCAATGTTTTTTTCTGTAGATGATTCCATTTTTTTTTGATTTTTTTAGATTTCTGATGATGATTGAAACTGATTTGATTTTTAGATTAATTAGGCTACCTAGTAATTTCTTATGCAAATATATGTTTAAAAAACAGTATCTTGTTTCGCATAGTAC
>NZ_MTCA01000031.1:0-24579 GCF_002150205.1 Flavobacterium sp. FPG59
TATTTGTTCCAATAGACTGTTGAAATTTTGAAAATGCACTTTTTTCTGTTTTTCCACGTGAAAATTATTTTTTTAAAAAGCTAAAAAATTTTGGTTACCATTTTATTAAAAAAATGAAAGAGTAGGTGAGGAGTTCATTTTTTATTTTAGTTTCCTAAAATATTATGGTACAAAAAAAAGAGGCACTTGGCCTCTTTAATTTTTTATTCTTCTTTATCCTGAATTTCGGAATGGTCAGTTGAACTGTGATTTTCTATTTTATGATCTTTCGATCTGTGATCTTTGTCAGTTCTTTTTTTCATCAGTTCACCAACTTGGTTGGATGCCGAAAATGATGCAATCATATTATTCAACATATCGCTTCCTGCTTGTGGTGAATTTGGCAACAATATCAAATTCGAATTTGTATCGGCACCTATCGCTTGCAATGTATCATAATGTTGCGTTACTACAATAAGAGCTGATGCTTCTTGAGAATTGATACCAACTCTATTCAATACATCCACACTTTCTACAAGACCTTTTGCAATTTCTCTTCGTTGGTTAGCAATACCTTGTCCTTGTAAACGTTTGCTTTCTGCTTCTGCTTCTGCTTTTGCAACAATTCTAATTCGTGATGCTTCCGCTTCAAATTCTGCAACTGTTTTTTCTCTATCAGCTGCATTAATGCGGTTCATGGCATTTTTTACTTGTATATCTGGATCAATATCAGTGACTAAAGTGTTGATGATGGTGTAACCATAAGTAGTCATGGCTTCGTTCAGTTCACGTTTTACAGCGATGGCAATATCGTCTTTTCTTTCAAAAACATCATCTAGTTTTAATTTTGGTACTTCCGCACGAACTACATCAAATACATAAGATGTAATTTGATCGTGTGGATATTCTAATTTGTAAAAGGCATCATATACCGTTTCCTTTACAACCATAAATTGTACTGAAACTTTTAGTTTTACAAATACGTTATCTTTAGTTTTTGTTTCAATGATAACATCTAGTTGTTGGATTTTTAAATTTACTCTTCCGGCAATTCTGTCTATAATAGGAATTTTGAGTTGTAATCCAGACTGTCTAATGCTTAAGAATTTTCCAAAGCGTTCTATTACTACAGCCGTTTGTTGTTTTACCGTAAAAAATGAGGATAACAAAATGAATAGTCCAAAGACCAAAATTACAATTAATGCAATGTTCATAATAATTTGATTTAGTTTAATTATAAATTTACAAATTAAACTTTACAAATTATCGTATTTATCTTTCTTTATTTTGCATAAAAAAACGCCTTAAATTTTAAGGCGTTTTATTTCTTTTACAAACTTTCTATTGCTTTCTGAATTCTTGAAATAGTTTCTTCTTTTCCAATTACTTCCACAATATCAAATAGGTGAGGACCTTTTAAAGCACCCACTAAACTCAAACGAAAGGGTTGCATAATTTTTCCCATTCCAATTTCGTTTTTCGTCATCCAGTCTTTTACTATGGTTTCGATATTTGCAGATATGAAATCGGTAATTTCCTCCACTACAGATATTAATTCTTGCATTAAAGCAGGAGTTTCAGCTTTCCAGTTTTTGCTTGCTTTTTCATCATAACTGGTTGGAGCTACAAAAAAGAAATCACTCATTTCCCAAAATTCTGTTACAAAATGGGCACGTTCTTTAATCAAGGAAACTATTTTAGTAAGTTTTGTTTCTTCAACATTAAAACCTTTTTCAATTAAAATAGGGGAGAAGTCTTCTGCTAAAGTTGCATCCTCTTGTTTAATTAAATACTGGTGATTGAACCATTTATTTTTTTCAGGATCAAATTTTGCTCCTGATTTATGAACTCTATTTAAGTCAAATGCTGTTACTAGTTCCTCTAATGAGAATAATTCTTTATCGGTTCCGTCGTTCCAACCTAGT
Source organism: Flavobacterium sp. FPG59 (assembly GCF_002150205.1). Lineage (NCBI taxonomy): Bacteria > Pseudomonadati > Bacteroidota > Flavobacteriia > Flavobacteriales > Flavobacteriaceae > Flavobacterium > Flavobacterium sp. FPG59. The sequence goes on from NZ_MTCA01000031.1 coordinate 1,905, forward strand.
AATGCTAAAAAGTTTAGGACTGCTTCTGGGAAAAATCCTTTTTCTCTGTAACCTGATGAAACCCCTTCTTCTGTTTTCCAATCTAATGGAAATACAGGAAAACCCATTTTATCTCCATCACGTTTTGATAATTTTCCGTTACCAATAGGTTTCATGATTAGCGGTAAATGTGCAAATTGTGGTGCTTCCCAACCAAATGCTCTGTACAATAAAACGTGTAAAGGCATTGAAGGCAACCATTCTTCACCACGTATAACATGCGAAGTTTCCATTAAATGATCATCTACTATATTAGCCAAATGATACGTTGGCATGCCATCACTTTTAAACAATACTTTATCATCTAAAAGATTCGTTTCAAATTTTACATCACCACGAATAATATCATGTAAATGCAAAGTTTCATTCACTGGGGTTTTAAAACGTATTACATAATGTTCTCCAGCAGCAATTCTTTTTGCAGCTTCTTCACTAGAAATTACTAGAGAAGTATCTAATTTTTCTCTGTTAGTATGGTTGTATATAAACGTTTTTCCTTGTTCTTCTTCTAATTTTCTAGCCGCATCTAAAGCATCTGCCGTATCAAATGCATAATACGCATTGCCTGAATTGATCAAATCAGCTGCATATTTTTGGTATATTTCTTTTCTTTCGCTTTGACGGTAAGGTCCAAATTTTTCGTTTTTACCAATGGTTTCATCAGGAGCAATTCCTAACCATTCTAATGCTTCCTTGATATATTCTTCGGCACCAGGAACAAATCGGTTTTGGTCTGTATCTTCAATTCGTAAAAAGAAAACACCATTGTTTTTCTTGGCAAACAAATAATTGAATAATGCGGTACGAACTCCGCCTATATGTAAAGGTCCTGTTGGACTTGGTGCAAAACGCACACGAACTTGTTTAGACATCGATTTTTTTTATTGCAAAGATACAATTCTATACTTTTATTATGCTTTTCTAATTTTGGTATATTATTTAACTTAAATTGATATTCTGCATCAATTAAAATTATTAGTTTTATAGGTTAAATAAATACCAATTTTATGCTTAAAAGTCAGCATGTTATTTACGATAAACTAGAAGCTTTTATTAAAAAGTATTACACCAATGAACTCATTAAAGGATCCCTTTTCTTTATCGGTTTAGGTTTAATTTATTTTTTACTAACCCTTTTTATTGAATATTTTTTATGGCTTAAACCTAGTTATAGAACTTTTTTATTTGTTCTATTTATCATAGTAGAAGCTTTTTTGTTCTTTCGTTTTATTTTGATTCCCATTTTTAAGCTTTTTAAATTAAAGTCGGGTATAGATTATAAAGCAGCGTCAGCTATAATTGGAACCCATTTTTTTGAAGTTCAAGATAAATTGATCAATTTTTTACAGCTATCTCAAGATCAATCTTCAGTATCTTCGGAATTAGTTTTAGCTTCTATTGAACAAAAATCCAATACACTGTCGCTAATTCCTTTTGGGAATGCTATTAATTTTAAAGCAAATTCTAAGTATTATCCTTTAGCTTTAGCACCCATAATTTTGGTCTTTCTTATTTATTTCACGGGAAACAGTGCTGTAATTTCTCAAAGTTTAAATCGTGTTGTTAATTTTAGTTCCCCTTTTCAGCCACCAGCGCCATTTAAATTTATTATTCTTAATAAGAATTTACAAGTAGAGCAAGGTTCTGATTTTACTTTACGCATGAAAACAGTTGGTAAAGTAGTGCCCGAAAACATAGTCGTTTTCTTAAATGATGAAACTTATTTTATGGAACAGGATGCCCAAGGAGAGTTTTCATTTAAAATTACTAAACCTATTCAGTCCTTATTGTTTCACGTGGAGGCAAATGGAGTTTTATCCCCAGATTATGAATTGAATGTAATTGAAGTTCCCTCTATTGCCGACTTTGAAATGTATTTACAATTTCCGAGTTACCTAAATAAAAAGTCTGAAATTATTAAAGGAACTGGTAATGCTATGGTTCCAGAAGGCACAGTGGTTACATGGAAGTTGAACACTTCTAAAACACAATCTGTATCGTTTTTTGAAGATAATCAAAAATCTTTTTTCGTTAAATCGAATAATACTTTCCAATTGTCAAAGCGAATTTCTAGAAATCTGGATTATCAAATTACTACTTCTAATACTGCTGTTACTAACTTTGAGAAGCTTAATTATGAAATTAATACAATAGCAGATCAGTTTCCTTCTATTATGGTTTCAAAAGCTCCAGATAGTCTCAATGTTAGTAAGAATTTTGTTATTGGTCAAGTATCTGATGATTACGGACTTTCGAAACTACAAATTGTTTACTATGATCGAAAGAATCCATCTCAGATTAAACGTGGAACTATTGCTATTAAAAAAGCTTCTTTTGATCAGTTTGTTTTTGCCTTTCCAAGCAATCTACCTGTTAGTGAAGGGGTAGATTATGAGTATTATTTTGAAGTATTTGATACGGATGCTTTGCATAATTTCAAAAGTTCAAAGTCTTCTATTTTCTCAAATAGGGTAGTAACTGAAGAGGAAAAAGTAGCTGAAGTTTTAGAGTCCCAGTCCCGTAATGTTTCTGGACTTTCTAAATCTTTAAAGCAACAAGACAAGCAATTTTCGTCTTTAGATAAATTACAGCAACTAGGCAAAGAAAAGGACATTCTTGATTTTAAAGACCAACAAAAATTAGATGATTTTATGCAACGTCAAATGAAGCAAGATGCTGTCATGAAAGATTTCACAAGGAAAATGAATGAAAACCTTTCTCAATTTAAAACGGAAAAGAAAGATGCTTTTAAAGAAGAACTTCAAAAACGTTTAGAGAAAGCGGAGAAAGATTTAGATAAAAATGATAAGTTATTAGACGAATTAAAATCCTTAACTGAAAAAATTCAGAACGATCAATTGTTTTCTAAATTGGAAAAATTCAAACAAAACAGTAAGAATCAAGTTAAGAGTTTGGAACAATTAGTTGAGCTTACTAAAAAATATTATGTAGAAAAGAAAGCAGATCAATTACAAGAACAACTTTCAAAACTAGCTAACAAGCAAGAGAATTTATCTAATGATGATAAACTCAATAAAACGGATAATCAAAAGGAGATTAATGAAGAATTTAATTCTTTAAAGAAAGAACTGGATGCATTGTCTAAAGAGAATAAAGAATTAAAAACACCTTTATCTTTACCAAATTCAGATTCTAAAAAGAAAGATGTTGATGAGGAATTGAATAAAGCTATTTCTGAATTATCAAAAAATAATAAAGAAAAAGCTAAATCCAACCAAAAGAACGCATCTAAAAAGATGAAACAAATGGCTCAAGAAATGGCGCAAGAAATGGAGTCTGGAGAACAAGAACAAATGGAGGAGGATGTTGCTATGTTGAGACAAATTTTAGATAATTTACTGTCCTTTTCTTTGACTCAAGAAGACCTAATGTATCAGTTTAAAAAGTTCAAACCTGGTTCTCCTGCGTTTAATAAAAACATTAAAATCCAACAAGATTTAAAACAACAGTTTAAACATGCTGATGATAGTTTGTTTGCTATGTCACTTAGAAACCCAAAATTCACTGATGACATTACTAAGGAAATAGGAAACGTTTCTTATAATTTAGATAAGTCACTTAGTACTTTTACTGATGCTCAAATTTCAAAAGGTTTATCTCATCAACAATACACAGTGTCGAGCGCTAATAAATTAGCTGATTTTTTAAGTTCTATTTTAAGTGGTATGCAATCTCAGATGTCGGGTATGGGTCAAGGTAAGCCTAAACCCGGAAGCAATGATGGAATGCAACTACCGGATATTATTAAAAAGATGGATGGTTTAGCAGATAAAATGAAAGACGGTCAAAAGAGTGGTAATACCCCTAAACCGGGTAGTAGTGGAAAACCATCTCAATCCGGATCAAAAGGTGAATCGGGTGAGGGAGAAGCTCAAGATATTATGGATATTTATAAAGAACAACGGCAGTTGAGAGAGTCTCTTCAAAATGAACTTAACAATAAAGGCTTTGGAGCTAAGGGTCAGAATGCCTTAGAACAAATGAAAGCTTTAGAAAAGCAGTTACTCAATAAGGGTTTCAATAATGAAAACATGCAACGTATTCTGAATATTAAACAAGAACTACTTAAATTAAAGTCAGCTATTCAAGAGCAAGGAGAAGATACTAAAAGACAATCAGAGACCAATCAAAAAGAGTTTAACGGTAGTTCAAATAGGATTCCAGCTGCGTTACTAGATTATTTAAATAGTAAAGAGATTTTAAATAGACAATCCTTACCTTTGCGCTCAAATTTTAACACTAAAGTTCAAGTTTATTTTAATAACAAATGATCAATTTTAATTACGAATCCACTTTCACACTAGACAACGAAGATAGTTATGCTGCATGGCTTTCTGCTGTGATAGTTTCTGAAAATAAAAAAGAAGGAGAAATAAATTATATTTTTTGTGATGATGAATACCTTCATAAAATCAATTTAGAGTATCTTAATCACGATACACTTACCGATATTATTAGTTTTGATTACTCTGTAGGCAATGAATTAAATGGAGATATTTTTATTTCCATTGAACGTGTACAAGACAATGCTAACGATTTTGAGGTAACTTTTGATCAAGAATTAAAAAGAGTCTTAGCTCATGGTATACTTCATTATTGTGGTTATAAAGATAAGAGTGATTCTGAATCTTTATTAATGAGAAAGAAAGAAGACGAAAAGATTGTTATGTTTCACGTGGAACACTAATCTTTTATTAATACCATATCGTTCCACGTGGAACATAACTTTTTTTTTGGTTTTTTGTTGAACCGAAAAAATTAAAGTTTTAAATTAGTTCCACGTGGAACGCAAATTTAACGAAGGGCTCATTTAGTTCCACGTGGAACACACACTGAATTTTTAAATTCAATCCGTAAGGATTAAACTTTTATAAAAATGTTTTATCAAGAATATGATGTTATTGTAGTTGGGGCTGGTCATGCTGGTTCTGAAGCTGCTGCTGCCGCTGCTAATTTGGGATCGAAGACGCTATTGGTTACCATGAGTTTGCAAAACATTGCGCAAATGTCGTGTAATCCTGCAATGGGAGGTATAGCAAAAGGACAAATTGTTCGAGAGATTGATGCTCTTGGAGGTTATTCTGGAATTGTTTCAGACAAGACTGCAATTCAGTTCAAGATGCTCAACAAATCAAAAGGACCTGCTATGTGGTCTCCAAGAGTTCAAAGTGATCGAATGCGTTTTGCTGAGGAATGGAGGTTGATGCTTGAAGGAACTCCAAATCTTGATTTTTATCAAGAAATGGTTAGTGGTTTGATTATTGAGAACGGAGTTGTAAAAGGAATCAAAACTTCATTAGGCTTGGAGATTCGTTCAAAATCTGTGGTTCTTACAAATGGTACTTTTTTGAATGGATTGATTCATATTGGTGACAAGCAATTTGGTGGAGGTCGTGCAGGGGAGAGTGCTTCCTATGGAATCACTGAAGATCTCGTTTCGGTTGGTTTTGAATCTGGCCGAATGAAAACAGGAACACCACCTCGTGTAGATGGACGCTCACTTGATTATTCGAAAATGAATGAAGAGAAAGGTGATGCAAAGCCAGATAAGTTTTCTTATTCGAATTTGACTAAACCTTTGGCTTTCCAAAAATCATGTCACATGACTTATACTTCTTTGGATGTTCATGATATCCTTAGAGAAGGTTTCGATCGTTCACCAATGTTTAACGGTCGTATAAAGAGTTTAGGCCCGAGGTATTGCCCGTCTATTGAAGATAAAATTAATCGTTTTGCTGATAAAGAAAGACACCAGCTATTTGTGGAGCCTGAAGGTTGGAATACCTGTGAGGTGTATGTGAATGGTTTCTCTACTTCATTACCCGAGGATATTCAATTTAAAGCGTTGCGTTCTGTTTTAGGTTTTGAAAACGTAAAGTTTTTTAGACCTGGTTATGCTATAGAGTATGATTATTTTCCACCAACACAATTGAAGCATACTCTTGAAACGAAATTGGTTTCAGGTTTATTTTTTGCTGGGCAAATTAACGGAACTACAGGATATGAAGAAGCAGCAGCTCAAGGATTGATGGCTGGAATAAATGCGCATTTAAAGATCAACGACAAAGCGCCTTTGATTTTAAAAAGAGACGAAGCTTATATTGGTGTTTTAATAGATGACTTAATTACTAAAGGAACGGAGGAGCCATATAGAATGTTTACCTCGCGTGCAGAGTACAGAACTCTATTGCGTCAGGACAACGCGGATTTTAGATTAACTCCAATGTCGTATGAAATTGGTCTTGCCTCTGAAGCTCGTTTGCGGAGAATGGAACATAAATTAAAAGAGTCAGAAAAGATGGTTGCTTTTTTTAAAGAGACTAGTATTTCTGTTTCTGAAGCCAATCCTATTTTAGAATCTAAAAATACTGCATTGATTACGCAAGGGGACAAAATGTTTAAAGTTTTCTCTAGACCACAAATTGATTTAGAAGATATCTTAAAATTCGAAAAAGTTACTGCTTATATTGATGAGCACGATTTAGATCAAGAAATTCTAGAACAAGCAGAAATTCAAGTAAAGTATTCTGGTTATATTGAAAAGGAACGAAATAATGCGGATAAGTTGTTGCGACTCGAAGATGTTAAGATTCCTGAGAATTTTGATTATGAAAAAATAAAGTCTATGTCTATTGAAGCTAAACAGAAATTATCCAAAATCAGACCGGTTACTATTTCACAAGCGTCAAGAATTAGTGGTGTATCTCCAAGTGATATTTCTGTATTGTTAATTTATATGGGGCGTTAAGTAAGTGTTCAGTATTCACTAAGTAGTTTTCAGTTTGATCTTTGATCTTTTATTTATATTGCTTTTGAATACTTAATACTAAAAAATGTTCCACGTGAAACTACGGCGTGAAGTGGTGCTGTTATTGATAATTTAGAGTAATATAATTCCAACCCTGAAAGCTTTTATAAATGTTTTCAGGGTTTAGTATAAAAACAAAACATAAAGAAGATTTAATTAATGGATATTTCAAACAAAAAGCATTTTTTAACCGTTAAAGATTATTCCGTTTCAAAAGAAACTTTTGAGTTGTATCATGACGAAGATTTGGATATGTTGATTACGTCTCCACAACCTAGTTTGGAAAATTTAGGAAAGTACTACGAAAGCGTAGATTATATTTCACATACTGACAGTAAGCGTTCGTTATTTGAAAAAGCATATCACTTCGTAAAAAACATTGCATTAAAAAATAAGTTATATTTGATTAATTCCTTTCAACCAAATAAAGGAAGGATTTTGGATATTGGAGCAGGAACAGGAGATTTTTTATCTGTTGCAAAACAAAATGGTTGGCAAACAATAGGAGTAGAGCCTAGTGAAAAAGCTAAAGCTATTGCAAAAAATAAAGGTGTTTCTTTTGTTGAAAAAACAGTAGCATTAGAAAATCATTCTTTTGATGTAATTACCATGTGGCATGTGCTAGAACATGTTCCTAATTTAGAGGAGCAAATTTTAGAACTGAAACGATTGCTTAAGCCAAATGGAACTTTAATTGTAGCCGTTCCTAATTTTAAATCTTTCGATGCAAAACAGTACGGAACTTTTTGGGCAGCTTATGATGTGCCTATTCATTTTTGGCATTTTTCGAAAACAGCTATAAAAATGCTTTTCGAAAAGGAAACCATGAAATTAGTAAAAGTACTTCCAATGAAATTTGATGCGTTTTATGTGAGCTTGCTATCTGAAAAATACAAAACTGGGAAAATGAATTATTTTTCGGCAATTTATACAGGACTCAAATCAAATTGGTACGGAAAGAAAAATTTAGAGTACTCATCGCACATTTATGTGCTTAAAAACGACCAAAAATCAATTTAAGCGCTTTTAAGGCGCTATTTTGAGTTTAAATACTCTAGAATATCGCTTTTTTTTAATTTTTAATTTAAAATCAATTGTGAGCTTTGTTTTTAATAGGCTAAAATTATTTTTTTAATGAGGTGCATAAGTAAATACTATAGCGATTAAAATGACTAATTTTTTAAGTTTTTGTCAATGCTGTCTATTTTTTTATATTTTTGTCACAGTTACTAAAAATTGATTTTCAATCACAACAAAATTTAATAATTACCAATCTCAAATAATAAATAAAATTACTATGAATAAAAAAGCGTTAGTACTTGTTGCTTTAACAATTGCACTTGTATCTTGTAACAAACCAGCAGAAGCAACTAAGGAAGTAAAAACGGCTTATGTTGATACATCTGAATTAATGAAACAATATACCGAGGCTAAAGATCTTGAAGCCAAATTCAAATCTAAAGCAGAGGAGAAGGGAAGACAATTAGAAGCTGAAATTAATAGATTTAAGCAAGAAGCAGCAAACTTTCAATCACAAGCTCAAGCTAACGGTCAAGAATGGGCTCAGAAAAAAGGGGCTGAATTGCAAAAAAGAGAACAACAACTAGGTTATGCGCAACAAGCTTTATCACAAGAATTACAAGCTGAAAGTGGTAAAGAAATGGATTCACTAGTAAGCGGTGTAAAGAAATTTATTAAAGCTTACGGTAAAGAAAAAGGGTACGCATATATTTATGGAACTGGCGATGCTGCTACTATTCTATATGCCGAAGATAAATTTGATATAACAAAAGATATCATTAAAGCATTGAACGACAAGTACAAAGCTCCTGCAAAAACGGAAGAAAAAGCAGAAGCTAAAAAATAATTACCATCGAGATTCAAAAAATCGCCTTCATCTTTAATTAGATTGAAGGCTTTTTTTTGCTTCTTATTTTAAAGCTATCTTTCTTTTTTATATCGCTAAAGAATTCATTTTTAGTAAATCAAAGCTTAATACCTTGTGATTAATCTGGCTTATGTAACTATGCTATTTATCTGTTTACTAATAGATTGATTAAATTTAAAAAATTTGTTTCAAATACGAATTTAGATTACTCAGCTTATTTTTAATTGAATTTTCGTTTACTATATTTGCTTTTTATATACACGCCTAATGCAAACTATCTCTGAAGCAGCAGCTTACACCCTTCGGTTTATCAATCAAACGCAACGTTCTATTTTTCTAACAGGAAAAGCTGGTACGGGAAAAACCACTTTACTTAAAGAAATCATTGCTACTACACATAAAAATACAGTAGTCGTTGCACCTACAGGCATTGCTGCCTTAAATGCTGGAGGGGTTACCATTCACTCCATGTTTCAATTGCCTTTTGGAGGTTTTATTCCAGATAATTCAGCACCACAATTCTCTGATAGTACCAAGTTTGAAACGAAGGCTACTTTGCGTAGGCATTTTAAAATGAGCGGTTTAAAAAAATCGGTCATTCGTAATATGGAGCTTTTAATTATTGATGAAGTAAGTATGTTACGTGCTGATTTACTGGATGCTATAGATTTTATGATGCAAACAGTGCGTTCTAAAAATAGCCCTTTTGGAGGAGTTCAAGTTTTGTACATTGGGGATTTGTTGCAATTGCCACCTGTTATTCGGGATGAGGAATGGAGCACTTTAAGGAATTATTACAAAGGGAAATTTTTCTTTCATTCCCATGTTATTCAGCAGTTTCCACCATTGTATATTGAACTATCAAAAATTTTCCGTCAGACAGATGATACTTTTATTTCAGTATTGAACAATTTGAGAAACAATCAAATTACTCCTCTTGACATTCAAACCTTAAATCAATATGTACAACCTAATTTTGATTTAAAAACTAACAAGGGTTACATCACTTTAACTACGCACAATCACAAAGCCGATACCATCAACGCACAAGCGCTTGAGGATCTTGAAGGGAAATTACAGGTATTTCAACCGGAAATCACGGGTGATTTTCCAGATAAAATTTTCCCCGTGGAACATGATTTGAAATTAAAAGTGGGTTCGCAAATTATGTTTGTCAAAAATGATTTGTCATTTGATAAACATTATTTCAACGGGAAGATGGGTGTGGTACAATCTCTCGCGCCCAGAGAAATTGTAATTTTATTTCCGGAAGAAAACAAAACCATCGAGGTTGAAAAATACGAATGGCAAAACATACGGTACACCGTTAATGCCACAACAAAGGAAATAGAAGAAGAGGTTTTAGGCACTTTTGTGCATTACCCCATTAAATTAGCGTGGGCGATAACTGTTCATAAAAGTCAAGGACTTACTTTTGAGAAAGCAGCGCTTGATGTATCGCAAGTTTTTCTACCTGGGCAGGCTTATGTAGCTTTATCACGTTTACGTTCCTTAAACGGGCTTATTTTGCTTTCTCCACTGCGTATGAATGGTATTTCAAACGATCAAGATGTAATGGACTATTCTTTGAACAAAGCTTCGGATACTGTTTTAGAAAACGCCTTGCACTTTGAAACTAAGAATTTCATTCATCAATACTTAGTTAACAGTTTTAATTGGAATGATTTAGCGCAACAATGGCGCAACCACAAGTTTAGCTATACTGAAAACTCAGAAAGTACTGGCAAATCAAAACACGCGCTTTGGGCCAAAAAACAAATGGAAATTGTTGAGCAATTACTTGAACCTTCTGCCAAATTCATAAATCAATTAAATAAACTTTTTGCTCCAGAAACGGTAGATCTAAACCATGTAGCAACTCGAGTGCAAGCAGCATTTTCTTATTTTTTTAAGCCAATGGACGACTTGGTATTTGAAATCCTTTGGAAAATAGAAGAGATAAAGCGAATCAAGAAAGTAAAAGCCTATTATGAAGAGTTGGTTTTGCTAGAGGAATTTCAAACAAAAGCTGTACTTCGTTTAATGAAAGCCCAACTTTTAATTGAAACAGTGGTTGCAGGCGAAACCATTTCTAAAGAAAAATTAACCTCAGACGAAATCCAAAAATACATTACCAGAAAAACGGAGGCCATTCAAAAACAGTTCAAAGAATTGAATGTTACCTTAATTGAAGATGAACAAGATGTACAGCGTTATACCAAAAAGAAAAGTAAAACAGCTGTTGTAAAGAAATCGACCTATCAAGAAACGTACGAGCTGTGGGTAGAAAAGAAAACCATACCAGAAATTGCAGCATTGCGAGTACTTACAGTAAATACTATCTATTCACATTTTGTTAAGTTGATTCAAACCAAGGCGGTTTCTATTAAAGAGGTTTTACCAGAGCAAACACTTCAAGATCTTGAGCAAGCTTTTGCGGGATACAAAGAGGAATCTTTGAATGCTTTAATGGAAGAAAATGGCCAAAAATTTTCATGGGAAGAAGCGCGCATGTTTAAAGCGAGTTTGAATTAAGGTTTTTTGATTTAACGCGAATAACTTTAAATTCTTTTGATTCTGAATTAATATCTTTAAAAAGAACGTCTATAAGGAGCCTAAAGCAAGTAATACGCCTTTTGGTAACCATAACATAGCCCAGATAGAAGTGTAAATCCTTATGCGCCGGGTTTCGGCGTATAAGATTGTAGCGGATAGCTGGAATTGCTCCCAAAAAAATCCCCAGGAATAGAATTCAGTACTTGAGAATGCACTTTCTCATAAGTGTATATTACCTAAGAAAATTCTTTATTTATGAAATAATCAAACCAGATAAAGTTTCATAAAACACGTAAAAATACTTGGTTGTCGTTGTGATAATTGTTTTAGTTTTGATTACTCATAAACCAAATTAAATTTTGGGTGTGTTCTTAAATTAGGCGAATGAGGTTCCTACATTACACTGAAATTAGGAAATATTCAGTAAAAAGTGGCCATCTAGCAGTCAACAGAAGGCATTATGATTTGCTAACCCATTCGCCAGTTTGGGTTAAATACCTTAATAAAAACTATCAATCAAACTAAAAATAACTATGACAACATTTACAAGAGCGAATGCATGGAACAAGGGAGGTACCTTTGAGAATTTAGATCTTTTGTGGTATGCAAGAGCAGTAGGGGCAATGAAATTGAAACCAATTAGTAATCCTACAAGTTGGTGGTTCTACGCCGCTATTCATGGAGAATATCTAACGAGTGATTTTGGTACAGATAAAGCACCATCTGGTTATCCTAATTGGACTAAAATCAATTCAATACCAGAATCAGCAAAACTTGGTACATTGCCAGATCAAAAGTTTATTAGTTTGTTTTGGAATCAATGTCAGCACGGTACTTGGTTTTTTCCTCCTTGGCATAGAGGGTATTTAGTAGCTCTTGAAAATATTCTTAGAGATACAATTGTTCAGTTAGGAGGACCAAGCGACTGGGCCTTGCCGTATTGGAATTATTTGAATCAATCCTCAACCTTTGAAGAAAACTATATTCCTCCAGTATTTACTGAGGCTGAGTTGCCAGATGGTACTGCAAATCCTTTGTATGTGCCAGAACGATATGGAGTTACGGGTAACCCTACTAATGGTATATTTTTAATAGTGGGAAAGGGTTTGACTAGCTCAATTAATGATGAATGTCAATGGGATACTTTATACAGTAGCGGTGCCGATCCACAGAATGATCCGAAAAGGCATCCTGACCAAAAAGGAATAACTATTTTTGGTGATCATTATGGTGGTGCACAAACAGGTTTTAGTCACAGCAATGGTGGTTTTGGAGATTTAGAAATGAATCCTCATAATTTTGCGCACGGTATGGTGGGAGGATTGAATTCAGAATTTTGGTCTTTTTCTGGTACTAAGTTTACGGTACATGCCAAGAAACCTTGGCAATGTACAGGAATAAATATTATTGAAGGAAGTTCCACAGTTGCAGTATCCTATTTAAAAGGGACTTGGACCGCTGATCCACATGATAATGGCGGTAAACAATATGATGCAAAAGGTTCTCCAGATATTGTTGTTCCAGTTAATCAACCACTTTATCCAATGGTTAATGTACCTATGGGAGCTTTAGTTGGGAGAGTAAATGGCGGAACCCCTTTTTTAATAGGAGATGGGGCTATTGTACCAAATGGAAGTAGTGGTTTATTAGAGGTTTGTATAAATGACGATTTAACGGGTGCATATGGTGTTGGTTTAACAGACAATACCGGTGCTGTTAAAATTAGTCTTACTAGCACTCCAAGTGAGGAATATGAAGGCTTAATGGCTGATCCAGGATTAGCAGGTTTAGACCCTATTTTCTTTCTACATCATGCCAATATTGATCGTATGTGGGCTGCTTGGAATGAGACTGGAAAAAATGAAAACCCTAAGGACTTAAATTGGTTACATGGACCTAGAGCGCAGGGGAATTCTCAATTTGCTATGCCACTGGACTCAAGTGGAAAATCATGGTACTACACACCTGAAGATGTTAATAGCACTACTGATTTAAAGTATTACAATCAAGCCCTTTACTCCTATACTTATGATGACCTTTCCTTAACTTCATACAGTAAAGTACCTCCAGCTACCGCAGTTGAAAAATCCGTTTTGCGTTTATCTAAACTTGGAGTTACTGTAAATCCTAATGATCATCCTATGCCTTCAAAAAGTAATGCTGAGCTAGTTGGTGCAAGTAGCAATTCTATTAAATTGAATAGTGGTACAACTCAAGCAAGTGTGACACTTGATGCGAGTGCATGGAAATCAGTATCTAAGAGCTTACTTAAAGCATCTTTAAGCGAAATGCCTGATGAAGTTTATCTTTTATTAGAGAATGTAACAGGGACTAATAATGCTAATTTTTTATCCGTATTTGTAAACGGAACCTTAGTAAAAACAGTTTCACTTTTTGGTATTCGAATGGCATCCATGAAAAATACTGCTCACGGAGGTTCTGGTCTTACTTTTAAATTTAATATTACCAGTATTGTTGATGATCTGCATCTTGCAAATAACCTCACTTTGGAAGCGCTCCATGTCGAGATAAAAACATCAAATCCTTTGCCTAATAATAGTGAAATTACTGTAGGCAGGATAGGAATTTACCGATCTGGCAAATAAACCAAAAAAGGACAGTATGAAACTATCAAAATACAGTAAAATAAGCATTAACTTTATAATTATAAGCATCAGTTTACTTGTTTGGGTACTGCTATTAGTTAATCCTGGGAGTATTATGACTATGGAACATTGTCATGTTTCTGCATCTGGTCCTTCCGCTGGATCCTTAAAAATGTTATTAGAAATGAATCCATTTTCCTCCCAGCTATTAGGCTGGGGGTTAATGGTTGTGGCTATGATGTTACCTAAATTAATCGTGCCCATTCAACTTATTCACATGCAAAGTCTTAAGCGGAATCGTTTCATAAATGCTTTGTTATTTGTTTTAGGATATGTACTAATTTGGATGGTAACAGGTGTATTCATGATTGCAATTATCATAATGTTAAACTTGTTACTTCCTATGTCTTATTTACCGGCATTGGGCTTTATGATTGTAGCTATAATTTGGCAATTTTCACCTATAAAACAGCAATGTTTGAACCGAGGTCACGAACATTGGACACTTTCAGCCTTTGGATGGCCAGCAAAACGAGATGCATTTGTTTACGGAATTTACCATGGTTTATGGTGCGTAGGAGCAGGGTGGGCCTTAATGTTGTTTCCTATGCTTTTGCCTACGGGTCATAATTTAGCCATGATTGTGGTTACAATTATAATGATTAGTGAGCACATGGAAAACCCGCAATTGCCCCGCTGGAACTTTAGTTTGCGTTTGAAATTGATAAAAATCCTGATTGCTCAAACTAGAATTAAAGTACAGCAACTTGTAACGGTATAATAAACAATTTAATCTTGACTTGAGGAGTTTTAGGACAAAGAGTAAATTTAATTTTAAAAAAAATCCCCTAAATATATTTTACTATTCAGGGGATTTAATATTATTGATAAAGAGTAAGTTAAAGCGATTCAATCAAAATCCAAGCATCAGGATTGTGCGTATTGTTGATTTCTTTTTTAGCTTTTTCAGCTTCTGCAAATGTGGCATAACTTCCGTATAAAACAGGGTAATATCCATTTTTATTGGGAGCAATACGTCTAGCAGGAAACCCTAACTTTTTAAGATTTTTTAAACTTGCATCAGCATTATGTTGATCTCTATACACTCCAGCCATAATGTGGTAAGGAAGGGTAGCTTTTTCTGAAGATTTTACAGTCAAAGTTACTGCAGGTATAGGGTTTTCAATAATAAAAGTAGCTTCTTGAATCTTATTTTGAACTTGTTTTTGTACCGCAGTTTTAACCAATAAGGTTTGTGATGCTACTTGGTTTTCATACATAGGGTAACCCACACTGCCTACAAGTCCTAGACCTAATACAAATACAGCTGCATATTTTAAGTATGGAGAAATAGTTCTAGGTTCTGTTGGGATAAAGGTAACCGTTTGAGTAGTATCTTCAGAACTGAACACTTCTTCTTCAACTAGTCTTTTTACTTCGGGAGAAACAAATGCAGCTAGACCAAAAGAACTAGTCAAGTAATTTGTTTGGTCAAATGGGGTAAACACTATATTGTTTTCTGCATTCAAACGTAAGTCACCTATGTTTTTAAGAGTCAAATATTTATTTTCTTCTAATGATTTTTTCCATTTGAATACTTCATATTGTATAGCGCCCACGGCATAATCATAAGATTTTTTCTCAGCTAGCGCAATATGATTGGCTAGTAAGCCATCATTATTTTTTAAATTTGCATTAAATGCTATTTTTTTGGTAGGCGGAGAAAAAGAATGAGAACCTTGCTCAAGTTTCGCAGATTGGATTTCAGTCAAAAATGCCCCTAAACCAGGAACAGTTACACATTGATAACGGTATAAAAGCTGAGCGATGTAAATTTCGATTTTCATAGTAGCAAAGTTATACAATGAAAATAGTTATCAAAATTTTATTCACAATTTTTATTAACAATTCCCCCAAAAATTTATACTTTTCACTTTCAAATATTTAGCATGAACGAACAGGATTTATTTTATATTTTAGCTTTGCAACGTGTAGAGGGAGTAGGGGACATTATGGCCAAGAAATTACTATCACATTGTGGTTCTGCCGAAGAAGTATTTAAAACAAAAACTACCCAACTCGCTGCCATTGATGGTGTTGGAGCTACGCTATTAAAAAACCTTAAAGACAAATCAGTATTTGAAAAGGCAAATCAAGAATTAGCATTCCTAAAAGCCAATGCCATTAAAACAACCAGTTTTTTAGATCAAGATTATCCAGAAAGACTCAAACATTGCTTTGACGGACCCTTATTATTGTTTCAATCTGGAAATATAGACTTAAAAAATAAAAAAATCATAAGCATAGTAGGTACTCGCCAAATTACAGCATATGGTATTGAATTTTGCAGAAAATTTATCTCAGATTTGGCTCCTCTTAATCCAATAATCGTGAGTGGTTTTGCCTATGGAGTTGATATCGTGGCCCATCAACTTGCCATAGAATTTCAGTTGCAAACCATAGGCGTTGTAGCTCATGGATTGAACCAAATTTATCCCAAAACTCATAAAAAATACGTAGCTGCAGTTGAACAAAACGGAGGTTTTATGACCGAATTTTGGAGCACTACCAACCCAGACAAAGAAAACTTTGTGCGCAGAAACCGCATTGTTGCAGGCATGTCTGAGGCAACTATTGTTATTGAATCAGCAGATAGAGGTGGCTCCTTAATCACAGCAAATATGGCCAATGATTATAACCGAGACGTATTTGCAGTTCCCGGCCGTGTTACCGATAAATACAGTCAAGGTTGCAACAACCTCATTAAAACCCAAAAAGCAAATGTGCTCACTAGCGCTGCTGATTTGGTGTATATCTTAAATTGGGATATTCAGCAGGATTCTAAACCCGTACAAAAGCAATTGTTTGTAACGCTTGATGATGACGAACAAAAAGTATACGATTACCTCCTAAAAACAGGAAAAGAATTGATGGACATTATTGCATTACACTGTGATTTCCCTATTTACAAAATATCAGGAATGCTCTTAAATATGGAGTTAAAAGGCGTTATAAGGCCATTACCCGGCAAATTATTCGAAGCAATATAAATCCTGCCAATCGAGTGTTTTTTATTCAAAGAGCGCCTTAAAAAAGACGGCAGATGGTTTAAAGTTCATTCCCGATGCCAGTCCATCACAAGTATGTGTGTTTTTCTAGGAGCAGCATATTTTTGGCCAGCACACGAGTTGTCCCGCTGTACGTTACAATCTTTATTAAGATCCGGTTAAAAAACCGGCTCTAAATAAAGGATTTCCACTTCCATCGGGGCTAGGGGAGAACTTTTTGTTTTCAGCACAAAAAAAATAGGGCCATCGTATTGTAATACTTCTGTTTGAATGAGCCATGTTGCAAACTTTACGGTTTGTTTAGACCTAACAGGTTTTAAAAAACCTGTTAGGTCTGAGTTGTAATTGAACATGGGTTTTAAAAAACAAAAACGCCATTTCAGTTAAGAAATAGCGTTTTTGTAAAAACGAGTGTAAAATAGTAAATATATTATTTAACCATTACTTTTTTTACGGTTGTAGCATCATTACTAGTAAGGTAAATATAATAAATACCAGCAGGTAACTGTTCTAAATTTGCTGTAGAACTATTGCCCGTACTTATAAATGGCACATTCATCAGTTTTCCTAAGGCATCATAAACCCTTATTTTATCAATTGCAACATTATCAAAGAATAATGCACCACTTGTAGGGTTAGGATACATACTTAATTTTTCAAATGCGATATCTCCCGTAGATAAATTGGTACATGATTCAGAATACGATGCAGCTGTGTCCTTACTCGATGACCAGTTGGCATCAGCATACGTTTTACTATCTACTTGAATACAAGTTAAATTAGGATTTCCTCTAGATATGTAATACGAAGCATTTGCATTGTATCCATTTTTTAAATTAAGGGTAGTTAATTGATTATCTCTTAAATTTAACTCTTTCAATACTTTATTGGTAGACACATCAAATTTTTGTAAACTATTTTTATTAGCCTGAATAATTGTTAGTAGTACATTTTTACTAACGTCTAATGATGTTATCGTATTAAAATGACAATAAAGTTCAGTAAGTTTTAAATTTTTAGTCACATTCAATTGTGTCAAACTATTAATTGCACAGTCAAGTACTTCTAAATTTTTAAAATCTTCTATTCCTGTTAAATCTTTAATTTCCGAAAATTGTAAATTAATTGATTTTAAGTATTCGATACTTGTTGTTTTTACTTTTCCGTTTTTCCCGTCATTATCAATTCCTAGAGCAATTAATTTTTCTTCAAATTTAACATCAGGGATCGTGGTGTAAACTACAGTAGCAGTACAGTTTAATGAATAGTCAGATGTGACATCTTTCTGTCTAAAATTGGCTACAGCATATTCTACATTATCTACTAAAATACAAGAAAGAGCACTATTGTTTCTAGTATCTAGCACAGACAATAATGTATTTTTACCATTTTTTAAGTTTAAGGTAGTCAACACATTGTCTTTGCAAATAAGTGTTTCTAAAAGTACATTCTTAGAAAGGTCTAAACTAGCAATTTTATTATTTCTAGCGCTTAATGTTTTAAGCAGTACGTTCTTGCTGACATCCAAAACGGCTATCTGATTGTCAAAACAAGCCAAATAAGAAAGGTTTATGTTTTTGGAAACGTCAAGCGTAGTTATTAGATTATTGTTGCAATAAAGCTCTGTTAAAGCGATGTTTTTACTAAGATCAATAGTGGTAAGTTCATTAGCGTTACAAATCAGAGTTTTTAGTGCTTTAAAATCTTGAATTCCTGTTAAGTCTTTAATCCCAGCATTTATTATACTAAGATCAGTTAGCAATTCTATACTTGCTGTTTTTACTTTTCCGTTTTTACCATCAGTATCGATGCCTAGTAAGATTAATCGATCTTCAAAACGTCCGTCTGGAATTAAGGTATAAGGGGTACAATCAGTTGAATTAAAAGAAGCGGTAGCATCTTTTTTGGTAGACCAATTAGCATTAGCATAGGTCTCATCATCCACCAAAATACACTTTAGATTAGGGTTGCCTACAAGATTAATAGAATTCGTTGTTATTAGAGTATTTTTTCCATTTTTGATATTCAAACTCGTTAATTGGTTGCTGCTGCAATAAAAAGTTGTTAAAGCAACATTTTTAGAAAGATCTAATGTTATTAATTTAGTAGACGTACATCCTAAATACTTCAACGCAATATTTTTAGAAACATCTAAAGACGTTATATTGTTTCCAAAACATTCCAAAGAAACTAAAGAGATAAAATCTTGTATGCCTTTTAAGTTTGTAATTGAACTAAAAGAAAGACTAAGTGAGGTTACAGGAGATATACTTTCGGTAGCTACTTTTCCGTTTTTACCGTCTCTATCAATACCAAGAGCAATTAATTTTTCTTCGAATTTTGCGTCAGGAATTAACGTATAAATGGTACAATCTAAACTAAAACTAGCTATTGCATCTTTGGTAGTCGTCCAACTAGCAGCTGTAGTAAGATTTGCAACTTGTATACAAACCAATGTTGGATTATTTGAGCAGTTTAAAGTGGTAATTGTTGTGTTTTTAGAAAGATCTAATTTTTTCAATTGATTTCCAGAACAGTTTAAAGTTGTTAATGATGTAAAACCTTCAATTCCTTTCAAATCGGCAATAGCGCTATTAGAAACGTCTAATGTTGTAATAGCTGCTATACTGGAATTTAATACTAAACCATTTTTTCCATCAGTATCAATGCCTAATGCAATTAATTTATCTTCAAATTTAGTGTCAGGAATGATTGTAATGCTTGAGCAGTCAAAAGAAGAAAATAGTGCTGTAGCATCTTTTTTAGTTGCCCAATTGGTGTTTGCATAGGCTATGTTATCTACAACTATACAACGTAGATCACGATTAGATACTAAAGAGATAATTGAGCTGATTAGTAAGGTGTTTTTTCCGTTTTTTAGATTTAAACTGGTTAGATTGTTAGAAGAACAATTGAATTGAACCAAAGCTATATTTTTAGAAACATCTAATGTAGTCAATTGATTACTATCACAATAGAAATTGATTAATGCTATATTTTTAGATACATCAAGTGTAGTTAATTTATTTGAACTGCAATAAAATTGTTTCAACGCTACATTTTTAGAAACATCAAGAGAACTTAATAGATTCTTTTGGCAATATAATTCAGTTAAATTTATACTCTGTGAAACATCTAAAGTAGTTAATTGGTTTTCCGAGCAAAATAAATAATTCAAAGCTATATTTTTAGACACATCTAAAGTGGTTAAGCGGTTTTGATAGGAATTTAAATCACTCAACGCTAAATTTTTAGAAACATCTAAAGTGGTTAGTTGGTTCCTGCTACAATTTAATGAAGTTAAAGCAACGAAATCTTGTATTCCTGATAAGTTGGTAATCCCACTAGTATTGACATCAAGAGAGGTTACAGTAGATATACTTTCGGTAGCTACTTTACCGTTTTTACCGTCCCGATCAATACCAAGAGCAATTAATTTATCTTCAAACTTCGAGTCAGGAATTAACGTATAAACGGTACAATCTAGACTAAAATTAGCTATGGCATCTTTTGTAGTGGTCCAACTTGCAGCTGTAGCAAGATTTGCAACTTGTATACAAACCAATGTTGGATTATTAGAGCAATTGAGCGTTGTAAAGGAAGCGTTTTTAGAAAGATCTAACTTTTTCAATTGATTTCCAGAACAGTTTAAAGTAGTCAATGCTGTAAAACCTTCAATTCCTCTCATATCCGCAATAGTGCTATTAGAAACGTCTAATGATGTTATTGCCGAAATACTTGAATTTAATACTACACCATTTTTTCCATCAGTATCAATGCCCAATGCAATTAGTTTGTCTTCAAATTTAGTATCATGTATTTGTGTAACTGTTGCGCAATCATAAGGTGAAAAAATTGCCCATGAATCTTTTTTGGTAGCCCAATTGGTGTTTGCATAGGCAACATCATCTACAACAATACAGCTTAGATTCGGATTTGATGAAAGCGATATATTTGAATTAGTTAGTAAAGTATTTTTACCATTTTTAAGATTCAAAATCGTTAACAGGTTATTTTTACAATCTAGTCTAGATAAAGCCACATTTTTAGAAATATCCAATGTGTTTATTTGATTGTTATAACAACTTAAAATTGTTAAAGCTACATTGGGAGTTAAATCTAATGCATTTAACTGGTTGTTGTAACAAAATAATGAAGTTAAAGCCACATTTTTAGAAACATCAAGTGTTGTTAATTTATTATCATTACAACTTAAATTTGTTAAGGCTACGTTTGTAGACAGATCTAATGCATTTAATTGGTTGTTGAAACAAAATAAAGAAGTTAAAGCTATATTTTTAGAAACATCAACTGTTGTTAATTTATTATAACTACAACTTAAATTTGTTAAAGCTAAATTTTTAGAAATATCAACAATGTTTAGCTGGTTAGTTCTACAATCTAGTGTAGATAAAGCTAAATTTTTAGATACATCCAGAGCTGTTAATTTGTTACTTGAACAATTTAAATTAGTTAATGCGATGTTTTTAGAAATATCCAATGTACTCAGACCATTGCCTTGGATTTGTAAACTTGTTAGAAGTACGTTTTGAGAGAGATCAATATTAGTTATTTTATTTGCATAACATATTAGACTAGTTAATGCCACATTTTTTGTGACATCTAGTTTTGTTAACAATCCATTTCCGCCATCGACATTCCAACTATTGCCAGCGCATGTCAATGATTTTAAAGAAATAAAATCTTGGATTCCTGTCAAATCAGCAATATTTTGAACATTGACGTTTAATGATGTGACTGAGGCTATATTTGAAGTTAACACTTTACCATCAGGAGTACCTGAATCATACCCGAGTGAAATTATAAATTTCTCAAAATTAAGGTCTGGTATTAACGTATATTGTGGTCCTAGAGTAGCCACATCAACCACAGAAACATTGTCTACTAAAATTTCTGAGTTCAGCGTACCGGTTGTCCAGATATCTACTTCAATAGATTCGCTAACGGCTGGGGTGTAGTCAAATTCTATTTTTCTCCATTCGGTGCTGGAAGTAACGGCATCGGTTTTTTTGGTAATTTCTGTTTTAAAAGTACCTGGTTGGTGATACAATCTTAAGTCAATGGCCGAGAAAGTTCCCGTAACGAGTTTGTGATACATCGTAATGCGATACGTTTTACCAGCTACAACTGGAAAAAACTCACTGTTGATGTAATTAAAAGTACCACTTGTAATTTGCATTTTAGTACTCGAACTTCCATTTTGAGCCAAAGTACTTTGGAATACTAATCCGTTAAAGAATCTAAACCAATTATTTGGTTGTGAGGAGGATGTCCAGTTTTCAAAGTTTCCATTGGGCACCAAATTAGTTTGGGCTTGTAAGGTAATTGTCAAAAACAGAAACATCAAAAGTAATTTTGTTTTCATAAAATATACACTGTTGATTTTTACTACAATAGTATGATATTTTTTTAAAACTTTTTGAACTTTTTATTAAATACTAAGTTATGGTCGATTTTTAAGCGATTCTCTCTTCAATTTTCAAGAGCAGTTTTATTTCTAGCTTTATAAATGTGCTATGTAAACACATTCTTCTTTGTTTGTCTGCCTTTAATCTCAGTTGGGAATAACCATATATTTATTTTAGACCTAACAGGTTTTTAAAACCTGTTAGGTCTAAGTCTTTATATAATTATAGGAAATTTTTTTTTGTGTTACTGTATTTGTAGT
>NZ_MTCA01000043.1:0-21266 GCF_002150205.1 Flavobacterium sp. FPG59
CCCCTTAATTTCTTAATGGTTTAAAAAATGGTGTACTAGCTTGCGCCAAAATGTACTTCCTCCTACTTCGAAAAAAACAAAAAAAGCGTGCAAAATTTTTTAAAAATAAAAACAACTTGTAAACAATAATTAAGATTTAGTAATCCAAACGCTCCAATTAGTAGTTGACTGTTATGATTTTGAAAGAAGTGCATTCGCAATTAAAATGGCTCTAAATTTGAACCTAAAATAAAAAGCAATGCTTTCTAAAAAAGAAATACTAAAAAGATCCTAAAATCCGTTATAGTAATAGTGTAATTAAGAAATGTTATAAAATAGTACAATAATCAAATGACACTTTGAGATTGATATTTTATACACTATCTTTCCATTGTAATTTAATTTATTTTAAACTACTCAAAAACAAATAATTAACAACTGGGTAAGCCGAAAACCAACTAGAGTAGGCAACATTTTATAACTACAATGAAAACATTTTTCCCCACAATCTACTTCATTCTTTTAGCAGCTCTAGGCTGTTATGGTCAAAATCCTGCTCCAAAAACCAACACATTCCCATCAGTGACTACATTGAGTACTTGGGCAAATTACAACTCTCAACAAAAATTTGATTTAGAAATTAGAACATTAGGTTTTAAATTCGAAATAAAAGAAGCCGAAACTAGCTCTATTGCGTACACCTACATTCGCAAAGTTGTTATTGATGGCGTGAATTACACGGATAGAATTGTGTATCGTATTGCAAATGATAACAGCGCCAGCATTATTTCACTGGTAACAGCATCTACAGATCTAGTTTCATTATACAACCCACAACTCGCTACCTTCAAAAATGTCAAGTGTGATACCCCTATGTCAAAAGACAAGAATACTTCATGCAATTGTTATGTAAGTAAAACTCATGCTATTGATATTTGTGACGAGCGCGTGAAATTAACTATGGGAGACGGCAATAAATACTTTATATCAGTAGCTAAACTGTAGAGAACTACAAAGCGATAAAACTATATTCAGCGATACATTTAAAAAAAGTGTATCGCTTTTTTATTAGTTTCCGTTCAAAATAAAACGTTCAATAACTTCGGCAACACCATGATTGTTATTTGATGCCACAATTTCATCGCCGTACATGCGTAACTCTGGTGTAACATTATCTACCCACACGCCAAGTCCGGCATATTGAATCATTGATAAATCATTTCCTGCATTCCCTACTGCAATGATTTCGCTTTGATCAATTGCTAATTTTTTAGCCAAAAAAGCGATACTTGCTGCTTTATCAATTCCGTTTGGTGCTACTTCTAGAAAAAATGGTTTAGACATGGAAACACTTAAATCTGGCATAGCGTTTTTTAGATCTTTTTCCACTTCTTTTAAGTAAGAAGGTTCTTCCAGCAAAATACATTTTACTGCATTAGTAGTAACAGCAGCTTTAAAATCAGGTACTAAATGATGTTCAAGCCCTGTAATACTTCGTTCTACCTCAATAAACTCTGAGTGAGTCTCGCTAATAATGACATCATTAATATAGGTAATGATGTGGGTATTACTTTTTAAACTGTATTCATGGAGTATATGAATTTGCTCTTTGGTCAAAGATTTTTCAAAAAGAATTTCACTAGTATTCAAATCAGAGACTACTGCTCCATTAAAAGAAATCATGAAATTATTTTTCAGCTCATAAGCAAATTGCGTCATGGCAGGTGTAGGTCTACCTGATGCTAAAACTACCTCAACGCCTAAATCTTGCGCCCTAGCAATCATAATTCTATTCTCTATAGAAATGGTATGATCATCTGTCAACAAGGTATCGTCCATGTCTAGGACAAGCATTTTGTATTTCATAATTTTTATTTTACAGCTAAAAAATCAGTCACAGACTAGCTTAGATATTCATTCTAAAATCTTCAATAACTGGATTGGCTTTTGCAAAATCAGTTTCTTGAATAAAAAGTTCTACTGCTAAATCACTTCCGCCAAAACCTCCCAAACGTGAAGATTGAATGTTGTCCTTTTTTAAGGTTTCAACACCCGCTGTTTCTAATCTTTCTTGTAAGGCTTGCGCCAAAATTTCACTTCCTGAAAACACTTTCATTAATCCCATTGTATTCCTATTTATTAATTAACATCATTATTTTCTTCCTCGTTTTCTTCATCTTCGTCCTCTTCATCCTCATCTTCGTCTTCATAAAAATCAAACTCGAAAGGTTCAATTAACATTCTCTCGGTCATGATTTCAATTCGTTCTGTGAACTGCTCGGTGAAAATAATGCGTTGCGTTTTGTCAATACTGTTGGAAATGCGCATGATTTTGGTTTCGTGACGCAATTTCAAAATAGGATCAGCATCGTCTAGAATAAACATTTTCAATCGGTTCACGTTGTAGCCCGCCGATGAAAACATTTCACTCAATTTATTTGGCGTACCAATCAAGACATCAATACCGGTTGAAATGTAATTTTTGTCATAATCCATATCGCCTTTGTCATGCACACCATATATTTCTAAGTCTGTGTATTTTGCCAATTTTTCAAATTGCGCTACCATCTCGACCACTTTTTCTTTATCCGATACGATGATTAAAGCACGTGGCGACTCTTCGACAGAGCCAACCAAGCGTTGAATCACATTGATCACAATTGTAGTCGATTTTCCGCTGCCAGCAGGTGCAACAATAATAGCATCGGCACCACTTTTTAAAGTACCAAAGGTCTCTTTCTGAATATCATTCGCCTCCAAGAACCCATTGTCTATTAAGTTTTGCTGCAGCGTCTCGTTTAATTTTTTTAATTTCATTCTTTTTAGATTGAAAGATTCAAAAATTTAAAAATTAAATGATTAGCTCACTAATTTTTAAATGATTCAACCTCTAAATTATTTAATTATTTTGATGCGAATAACTTCACATCATTCTCCGAAATCTCGCTTCCGCCAAGGATAATCAAGCGTTCCACAACATTGCGTAATTCCCTTATATTCCCCGTCCAATCATATTCTTGCAGTAATTTGATTGCTGCTGCTGAAAATTTCTTTACCGTATTTCCTTGCTCAGAAGCTATTTTATCAGCAAAATGCTTGATCAACAATGGAATATCATCACGTCTGTCATTAAGAGCTGGTACTTTTATAAGGATTACAGCCAGTCTGTGGTATAAATCCTCTCTAAAACGTCCTTCGGCAATTTCAACTTTTAAATCCTTATTAGTAGCAGCAACAACTCTTACATCAACTTTTATATCTTTATCTGCTCCCACACGAGTAATCATACTTTCTTGTAGCGCTCTTAAAACTTTGGCTTGCGCCGAAAGGCTCATATCACCAATTTCATCTAAGAAAATAGTTCCTTTATCTGCCGCTTCAAATTTTCCTGCACGGTCTTTTACTGCTGATGTAAAAGCTCCTTTTACATGACCAAATAATTCGCTTTCAATCAATTCAGATGGGATTGCAGCACAATTTACTTCGATTAAAGGAAAGTTTGCACGTTCGCTTTTTTCATGCAACTGATGCGCGACTAATTCTTTTCCGGTTCCGTTAGGTCCTGTAATCAATACTCGTGCCTCGGTTTGAGCTACTTTATCAATCATGATTTTAATATGATTAATGGGCTCGCTCTCACCAATCATTTCATAATTCTTGCTAACTTTTTTCTTTAGGATTTTATTCTCAACTACGAGTTGTTTTTTGTCCAAAGCATTTCGAACCGTATTCAATAATCGGTTTAAATCAGGTGGTTTAGAAATGTAATCAAAAGCTCCTAAACGCATGGTATTTATAGCCGTTTCCATGTCACCATGTCCGGATATCATAACCATTGGAATTTCTGGTTTGATTTTTTTGACTGCTTCTAACACTTCAACACCATCCATTTTTGGCATTTTTATATCGCATAGAACCAGGTCATAATCAGTGGTTTTAATTTTTTCCAAACCCACTGCACCATCCTCTGCCTCCTCTACTTGGTAGCTATCATTTTCTTCTGATAGGATTTTTGAGAGCACTCTTCTAATGGCTGCCTCATCCTCAATGATAAGTATTTTTGACATATTTCTATTTTTGATTGGCTTATGAAAACCAAATTATTTTTATTGCAAAATTCAACTTTCTTACGGGATTCTCTAGCCCCGATTACTTCACATAGCATCTATTTCAATAGGAGTTCAGTGAACTTCGTTTGCAATGGAAATCCTTTACTGCGGCGCGATAGCAGAGCAGGAAAGATTGAAATGAAAAGCGGGAAACAGCTCCTAAAAAATACTCTTGAACAGCATTTTATAAGTTATTTTACTATTTCAACCATCGATACAACTCTTTCCATGTTGGTTTTTTACCATACATTAAAATCCCGATTCGGTAAATTTTACCAGCAAACCAAACTACGGATAAAAAAGAAGCAAAAAGTAACGTTACTGATATGGCTATTTGCCACAAAGGTACGCCAAAGGGAATTCTCATGAGCATAACTATGGGCGAAGTAAGCGGAATCATTGAAAAAACTACTGCCACTGTACCGTGTGGATCATTGATAACGGTAAAGAAACCAACATATACGCTAAGTATAAGCGGCATGATTATGGGCATTAAAAACTGTTGCGAATCGGTTTGATTGTCTACTGCAGCTCCTATTGCGGCATAGAAAGAACTGTATAACAAATAGCCTCCTATAAAATAAACTACAAAACCCGCTAGTATACCTGCAATAGGCAAATTCCATAATTCCTTGATATAAAGTGCGGCTGAACTGCTCATTTCTGGCTGTGCCGAAAGTACATCTTGAGCACCAGAAACAGGTCCTATATTAACTCCAAAAAATAGTGACACAGAGAAAAGCAATAAAAACCCTAAACACGCCCAAATAAAAAATTGTAGCAATCCTGCCAGAGCTGTCCCTATAATTTTCCCCATCATTAATTGAAATGGTTTGACAGAGGAGATAATAATTTCTACAATTCGGCTTGTTTTTTCCTCTATTACGCTACGCATGACCATGTTGCCATAAATGATAATAAACATCATGATAAGGTAACCAAATGCTCCTCCTATTCCAATTTTAATTTCGTTTAAGCCTTTAAGACTCTCTTCTCCAGATGCTTTTGCAATGTTAATAACAACTTTCGCCTGTGCTTTTTTGATGGCAAGTGTATCCAGTTTAGCTTGTTCTAAATTTGCCTTTGTCAACTTATTAGCCACTATATCTTGCATGTTTTCAATAAATGCAATGCCTGGACTATCATTTGATATGTATTGAATTTTATTTTCTAACAGTTTTGTATCCTGTACTTTTGGAATATAAATTATTCCTTCGTAAGTCTCAGCACTAATACTATCTTTTAAAAAATTTAAATCAAGAGCTGTTAAATCTTGATAGTCATACGTGGCTTTTTTACTGTTTTTATTTAAAAATTCTTGTACAAACAATCCCGATTTATCATGTATGGCAATGCGCTTTGTATCTGGTTTCATACTGCTTAAGTACGCTACAAAAACTGCAATGGCTACAAATAGCAACGGACTTAAAAAGGTCATTACTATAAAGGACTTGTTACGTACCTTAGTAATGAACTCTCGCTTGATGATTAATGTAATTATTGACATTTTTTAGTTTTGATTTGTCCAAAATTCCCAAAAAAGAGGAATCAAAAAATGGTTATTTAGTTTATTTTTTTATGCTCATGTCTTGCTAAGAACCGCTAACGGTTTGAATGAAAATATCATTCACACTCGGGATTTTTTCTACAAAATGTGTGATTTGACCAAAAGGGGTTAAGCTGTTGAGCAACTCATTTGGTGATGCATTCCCTAATTGAATGTTTAATTTAAACTCATTATTTAACGATTTAAATTGGGCAGGATTTGTACTAAAGTTTTGAGATAGCGCTTGCATTAAAGCTTCGGGCTTATCCGAAAGTATGCCTACTTCAAAAGTATTGGTTTTAAATTGCCTCTTGACATCATTTAGCTTCCCTTCAATTAATTTATTTGATTTGTGAATCAATGCAATATGATCACACATTTCCTCCACACTTTCCATACGATGGGTAGAGAAAATTATTGTGGCACCCTGATCTCTCAGAGCTAGAATTTCGTCTTTGATAATGATGGCATTCACAGGGTCAAAACCTGAAAAAGGTTCGTCAAAAATGAGTAATTTGGGTTTATGCAACACACAAACAACAAATTGAATTTTTTGAGCCATCCCTTTAGAAAGTTCTTGAATCTTTTTGTTCCACCAGCCTTGAATACCTAGTCTATCAAACCAATATTCCAATTGTATTTTGGCCTCAGCCTTTGAAAGACCTTTCATTTGCGCTAGATAAAGGCATTGCTCTCCTACTTTCATAGTGTTGTACAAGCCTCTTTCCTCTGGTAAATATCCTATGTGTTGTACATGCTTGGGTTGTAATTTTTCCCCATCAAAAATTACAGTGCCACTATCAGGCATTGTAATTTGATTGATAATTCGAATTAATGAAGTTTTACCAGCTCCATTTGGTCCCAAGAGTCCGTAAATACTGCCTTTAGGTATATTAAGCGATACTGCATTAAGTGCCTTATAATCGCCGTATTGTTTTACAACTTGATTGATTTCAAGAATAGTACTCATACTTATATTTTAATGGTGTAAAAGTAAATAATTAGTATCGAAATACTTATAATAGTTTGATATAAGTAGTATTTTATTTTGGTTAAAACTTAATTTTTTAGCCTTGCGTAAAATGCTTTTTGCTGACACCAAAATAACAAATTGTATTTCACAAAAAACCCATCCTTGTGCATAAGGATGGGTTTTGTATGAAAGTCTAAATTCAAAATTTACATTTTTGAATTAAGAGAACATGTCTTTTACTTTTTCAAAAAATGACTTATCTGATTTCTCAGGATTTGGAATAAAATTATCGTCGGTTAGATTTTTTTCAAAAAACTGTTTTTGTTCTTTGTTCAATGTTTTTGGAGTCCATACGTTCACATGAACCAATAAATCACCATTCCCGTAACCATTGATACTTGGTATCCCTTTACCTTTTAACCTTAAAATTTTACCAGATTGAATTCCTTCTTCTAATTTGATTCTAACTTTTCCGTTTACGGCTTCAATATCTTTTGAAATCCCAAGAACAGCCTCAGCAAAACTGATGTATAAATCATAGTGCAAGTTTTCACCTTCACGTTTCAAGAAATCATGCTCTAATTCCTCAATAGCAACAATCAAGTCACCTGGAATACTGTTTCCTGGCGCATCGTTTCCTTTATTTGAAACTTTTAATTGCATGCCATCCACTACACCGGCTGGTATTTTTATAGAAACGGTTTCGTCTTCAAGGATCATCCCTTGTGAATCTGCTTCAGATGGTTTTTTATCTAATATTTGACCAGAACCATTACATGAAGAACACGTTGTAGCAGATTGCATTCTACCCAAAATAGTATTGGTAACTCTCATGACCTGACCTTGACCATTACAAGTAGAGCACGTTTTATAGGAAACTCCTGGGGCTTGAACTTTTCTTTTTACTTTAACTTTCTTTTCAACACCGTTTGCAATTTCTTCAAGAGTAAGTTTCACTTTTATGCGCAGGTTGCTTCCTTTAGCACGACGAACTCCGCCGCCACCGCCGCCACCAAAACCACCAAAACCACCTCCAAAAATATCTCCAAACTGACTGAAAATATCATCCATGTTCATGCCGCCATGACCACCTCCGCCAAAACCGCCTGAACCATCAAATGCTTGATGACCGTACTGATCGTATTTTGCCTTTTTTTGTGGATCACTCAATACTTCATAAGCTTCTGCCGCTAACTTAAATTTCTCTTCGGCTGCTTTATCTCCTGGATTTTTATCCGGGTGATGTTGCAAGGCACTTTTTCTGTATGCTTTTTTTATTTCTGCAGCAGTTGCACTTTTAGTAATGCCTAATATTTCGTAAAAATCTTTTTTCATTTGTATTTTTTATTTAGTGCGAATGTTTTTAGTAGTATCTAAAAAAAGCTACTACTCCACATTTATACTTAAAATGACACTTTCAACCAGCATCGCAGTTGTATTATTGACCGATTACCACTTTTGGAAAACGGATAATCTTATCTCCAAGTTTGTATCCTTTTTCAAGTACATCTACAATTTTACCTTTCATACTGTCTGATGGAGCAGGAATTTGCGTAATAGCTTCGGCAAAATCAGCATCAAATGCATCACCAGCTTTAACCTCAACTTGCTCTAATCCTTTACCTACAAGTGTATTTTTTAGTTTTTCATGAATAAGTTCAACACCTTTAGTAAGCAATTCATCCTCTGATTTATTAATTTCAATAATCGCTCTATCAAAATCATCTAAAACAGGTAACATAGCAAGTAACACTTCTTGATTTGCTGTTTTAAACAGCTCAATACGTTCCTTAGTTGTTCTTCTTTTGTAATTTTCAAACTCTGCAAACAACCTTAGGTATTTATCTTTTTCTTTTGCTAAATCTTGTGTTAATTGTTCCTCGACACTTAATTCCTCAACAATAACCTGCTCTTCATTTGCATTATTTTCTAATGTTGCGTCCTGTAATTCTTGATCGATTTCTGTATTTTCAGTGGTCATAGTGCTCTTATTTTTAAAAATATTCTTAAACTTCATTTTAATCTTTTTTTGAATTGCAAAAGTACTGCCAATTCTCTTAAAATGTCAAATTGTCACACTTATATTCTGTAAACCGTTAAAAAAGTGTTGTAAGCATCTAAATTGTCTTGCCAAAAGAACAAAGTGGCTTCTTAAAACACTATAATCATTTTATGAGAAATGAACAATTGCTATTTAAAACCCTAATCTTAATTACTATTTAAAAAAAATTTAGGTTTTTTTTAAGAGTGTCACACAATTTTTACACTATATTTGTAAATGGTTTTATTCATTTCAAATGAAATAGAATGACAAATTATTAATTCACATTTACGTTATATAAAAAAAGCTTCGTTTTTCAACGAAGCTTTTTTTTAGTTTAGTAACAAATGGTTTTTTAATCCTTCTAAATCGAGAACCTGTTGTTCTCCTGAAAGTAAATTTTTAAGAGCAAATGTTTTAGATTCTAATTCTTGTTCTCCTGCAATAATTGCAAATGGTATTCCGCGCTTGTCAGCATGCTGAAACTGTTTTGCCACTTTTACATGATCCGGATACAACTCTACTTTTATACCCGCTTCTCTAAGCTCCTTTATGGCTTGCATGGCATAAAATGCCTCGTCATTTCCGTAATTGATAAATAAAGCTTTAGATGTTGCTGCCACTGTTTCTGGAAACAACTTTAGCTCTTCTACCACCAAATAAATGCGATCAAGACCAAAAGATATTCCCACACCACTCATGTTTTTTAAACCAAAAATACCCGTTAAATCATCATAACGTCCTCCGCCACCGATGGATCCCATGGAAACAGTTTTTGGTGGTGCCACTTCAAAAATAGCTCCAGTGTAATAATTTAAACCTCTTGCTAATGTAACATCTAGATCTAAAACAGCTGTTGACAGCCCTAGTTGTGAAACCGTTTCACAAATAAAACGCAATTCTTCCACACCTTTCATACCCTCTTCTGAGTCTTGTAATAAAACCGAAAGTTTCTCGATTTTCTCAGTGATAGCACCCGTGAAATTAAATAGAGGCTGAACTTTTGACAGGGCTTCCTCTGGAATTCCTTTTTCTATCATTTCTTTCTTAACTCCGTCCTCGCCTATTTTGTCTAATTTATCAAGAGCTACTGTGAAATCTATAAGCTTGTCAGAGGCTCCTATTACAGCTGCAATTCCAGATAAAATTTTTCTATTATTGATTTTGATGGTAACGCCATGTAAACCTAATGCTGTAAAAACGGTGTCATACAATTGAACCAATTCTACTTCTTGCCACAAAGATTTTGACCCAACTACATCGGCGTCACATTGATAGAACTCTCTAAAACGTCCTTTTTGAGGTCGATCAGCTCTCCAAACGGGTTGGATTTGATAACGCTTAAACGGAAATTCAATATCGTTTTGATGTTGCACCACGTAGCGTGCAAAAGGTACCGTCAAATCATAACGCAAGGCTTTCTCTGATATGCTTGACGTTAATTTGGTACTGTCTTTACTTTCCAGATGACTTTCGTTTGCTTTAGCAAGATAGTCGCCAGAATTTAATATTTTAAAAATCAAACGATCGCCTTCTTCTCCGTATTTACCCATTAAGGTTTCAGAGTTTTCAAACGATGGCGTTTCTATGGGTTGAAAGCCAAATTTTTCGAAATTGCTTTTAATGATTTGAATGATATAATTTCTTTTGGCCACATCTGCTGGCGAAAAATCTCGTGTTCCTTTTGGTATGCTAGGTTTTGATGCCATGAATCTTTTTTTTGCTGTCCTTATAATTATGCCTTGTTAGGCAATCCTTTTCTGGTTGCAAATATCTTATTTTTAAAATTATTCTGTTTACAAAAAACCACATTTTATTACTACTTGCTTAGCCCGGATTGTCGTGAAAATATAGCACTTTAAATCCTTATGTTTTCCTTGCTTAAAAAGCGACCAGCGGAAGCTCCTTTAAGTAAGATAGAAAACAAAGAAGTTAAAGTGCGGTATTGCAACAAAAGCCGGAAATAGCTCCTAAAATAGAAAATTGCTATGAAAATATTTTTTTGGTTGTGAAATTTTGTAACAAAAAATGTAAATTCGTGTCAAATGGGTATGATGTTAAAATTATTTAAAGAAAATGTTCGAATTGCGTCTGGTTCTATTAGAACGCAATTGCTGCGAACGGTTCTTACGGTGATGATTATCGCCATAGGAATCACGGCTTTAGTGAGTATTCTTACGGTTGTATCTGCGCTGGAGAATACTATTTCCTCTGATTTTGCTTCTATGGGTGCCAACACCTTTAACATAAAGCAATATGAAAACACCGTAAGAAGACAGGGGCGAGATGAACGTGAAATAATCAATCCTATTATTTCATATCCCGAAGCGGTGGCTTTTAAAAACAAATACAACTATCCACTAACCGAAACCTCGCTTTCCTTTATTGCGACCGCTAGAGCCGAGGTTAAATTTGAATCTAATAAAACCGATCCTGAAAATTCTGTTGTAGGTGTTGATGAATACTTTATGACAAACTCTGGTCTTGAAACCAGTTCTGGAAGGAATTTTACTCGTTTTGATATTGACAATAATGCGTATGTGTGCGTTGTAGGTTCTGATTTTGAAAAAGGACTTTTTAAAGATGTCAATCCTATAGATAAGGTACTTTCTATACGTGGGGCAAAATTTAGAGTTATTGGGGTGCTAAAAGAAAAAGGTTCTACTTTTGGGAACAGTCAAGATTTAAGAATTCTTATTCCTATTCAAGTAGCACGTTCCCTCTTTACAGCACCTAACATTAATTATACCGTAAGCGTTATGGTTAATAAAAAAGAAGTCTTAGAGCAAGCGCTCGACAACGCAACGAGCGTGATGCGTAGGGTTAGAAAACTGAGCCCGATAAAAGATAATAATTTTGGGATTGTAAGAAGTGATGATTTAATTAATCGAATTCTAGGAATTACACAATACCTAGGACTAGCCTCATGGCTTATTGGAATTATTACTGTTTTAGGTTCTTCTATTGCATTGATGAACATTATGATCGTATCAGTAACAGAGAGAACTCGAGAAATTGGGGTAAGAAAAGCTCTTGGTGCCAAAAAAACAACCATAGCCATTCAATTCTTCATTGAAACCCTTCTTATAGGTCAAATGGGAGGATTAGTAGGAATTGTAATAGGAATCCTCATTGGTTTTGGTATAGCAACTGCCATGGATTTTGCTTTTGTGATTCCGTGGGGTGCAATAATGGCAGCTTTTATTACCAGTTTTATAGTAGCCATTGCATCAGGTTTATATCCAGCCATTAAAGCTGCTGTTTTAGATCCTATTGAGGCATTGCGTTACGAATAGAATTATACAGTTCCTATTGTGAAAAAAGTATTGTTTTTAATACCTATTTTATTTATTATAAGTTGTTCTAAAAAAACAGACTTAAAATCTGGTTTTGAAAAAAAGTTTGAAAAACTAGACGTTACTGATACCTTAGAAAACTTTTCAGACTCAAAAAATTTTGGGCTAAAACAAAAAAACAAAATAGTAATTTATAAGATCGGTAACGAAGAAAACACAATTGCTAAAGTTTATTTTTACGAAAAAGATAAAATGAGATGGTCATTAAAAGATAGCTTAATACTAGATGTTGAAAGAATCAATAATTTGAATCCTCAAATTATTGATTTTAATAATGACCATTTCAAAGACATCATCTTCACAACAGGAGTGTCAGCAAGAGGTGGCAATCTTGTTCAAACTTTAATTCTGTATTCTCCTGAGAGGAGATCTTTAAATTGGTTAAAAAACTCAGAAAATTTTCCAAATTTAATGTACAATAAAAAGCTCAATTGTATAGACGCTTTGGTTTTAACTGGTGGGCAGAAAACATGTTTTTTGAAAATTAAAAAAGATAGTTTGAAGGAATTTGCAAATGTGGATCAAAGAGATGGACGAATTATAGCTAAAATTATTGATGCAAATGGAAAATGGAAAGAAATTGAAAATATAGAAGATGACCCTAAAAACTTCGATCGGTTCATTAATTTTAACCCCATCAAAAAAAGAGACTAGCCTTCTTATTCTGTTAAAATTATTGCAAATACAAAGTAAAGTCAATCAAATCCCTCAAGACAAAATAAAAACCTACCAATTAGCGGCAACCATTCTGTCATTCCCGTAGATATCTTTTCTTAATTCGATATTTTTAAAATTCAAGTTTTCAAGTAAATCCACCGTTTCCTTACCTAAATACTGATTGATTTCAAAAAAAAGAAAGCCATTTGGTTTCAGATTTTTCTGCGCCAATTCGGCTATTTTCTTGTAAAAAATCAACGGATTTTCATTTTCTACAAAAAGCGCCAGATGCGGCTCGTAATCCAAAACGTTTTTCTTAATCTCTACTTTTTCAAGATTGCGAACGTATGGCGGATTAGAAACAATTACATCAAACTGCTCTTGTAAATCATACGTTTCTAAAATGTTTTGGTTTTTAAAAGCAACAGTGACTTGGTTATTTTGTGCATTTTTTTGGGCTGTTACCAAGGCATCAACAGATACGTCAAGAGCCGTAACATGAGCGTGCGGAATATTTTTTGCTAAAGAAATTGCAATACAGCCACTACCCGTTCCTATGTCAATAATTTTTACTTTTTGATTAGTAACAGTAGATTGCAAACTATTCAGAATCCATTCAACCAATTCTTCCGTCTCGGGTCTTGGAATTAAAACATTAGTATTAACCTCAAAATCCAATCCAAAAAAACTAGTACTCCCCAAAACATATTGCACCGGGATTTCGTTTTTTAATTGCTGTAAAAATTGATCCCAAACTTTAAGTGCATCAGTTGAAAGAATCAAATCCGGTTGTAGAGCCAAATCGATTCTTTTTAATCGCTGTTGGTTTTCTAAAATCAAATAAAAGAAACTTTCGGCTTCATCTTCACCATAAAGAGCCGTTAAATCTTGTATAAATTGCGTTCTGTATTCTTTTATTTTCATGTGTGAGGGAAAGTTTTAGGGTAAATCACCACCATAATTTATTTTACAAATCCTTCAACATCCATACCGGACAACTGCTGTGACCAGTAGAACCCATAGGCCCATCAATGTTTTCAAAACCTGTTTTTTTATATAATTTTTGAGCATCATGCATGAATGGCATGGTTTCAAGATAGCATTTTTCGTAGCCAAAATTTCGAGCACTTTGCAAACATACTTCCATCATCTCAGTTCCTATTCCCATTCCACGAGTCTCAGGTAAAAAATACATTTTTTGTAATTCACATATAGAAACCGCTTCATTAGCCAGTGGTGCAATTCCGGCCGAGCCTACAATCCTACTATTGTGTTCTACAACATAATATACAGATCTTGGCTTGCTGTACTCCTCAAACATCAAATCTAGATATGGATCCTCGTAAGCTGTACCTACTTTTGGAATATCCATTTCGTCAAAAACAGAGCGAATCAATTGAGCCACTGCTGCATTATCTTCTTTATTTATTTTTCTAATGCTGTAATTTTCCATATTTCAAAAATCAGGTTACTAATGCAAAAATAGAAATACTTTACTATTAAGACGTAAAACATTTTAACAAAATGAAAAGCTCAAAAAGTATTACTTTTGCACCGTGAATATACATGAAAAATACATCAGCCGTTGCATACAACTGGCCCAAAACGGCCTAGGTACAACCTATCCTAACCCGCTTGTGGGAAGTGTAATTGTACATAACAACATCATTATAGGCGAAGGTTGGCATAAAAAAGCGGGAGAACCGCATGCCGAAGTCAATGCAATACAATCTGTACGCGATACGTCTTTATTAAAAAACGCTACCATTTATGTAAGCTTGGAACCTTGTAGCCACTTTGGCAAAACACCACCGTGCTGTGATTTGATCATCAAACATCAAATACCGAATGTAGTTATAGGAACCGTAGACCCTAATATAAAAGTGGCTGGAAATGGTATAAAAAGACTTCTTGAGGCTGGCATTAACGTTACTGTAGGCGTACTAGAACAAGATTGTCTGGAACTCAACAAACGATTTTTTACTTTTCACGAAAAAAAAAGACCTTATATCATCTTGAAATGGGCCGAAAGCCAAGATGGTTTTATAGCTCCAAAAGAACGTTTTGAACAAAAACCCGTTTGGATTACTAATCCCTATTCTAGACAGCTGGTTCACAAATGGCGTGCCGAGGAACAAGCTATACTGGTGGGAACTCAAACCGTTATTGATGACAATCCCACACTTAATGCACGTGACTGGTACGGAAAAAACCCTGTTAGACTGATCTTAGACCAAAACAAAAGGGTCTCAAAAGAAAGTGCCATTTTTGACAATCAAGCTCAAACAGTTGTTTTTACAAGTCTCCCATTTGCAAAAGATATAGAAAACACTGCTGAAAAAACAATTGATTTCAAAGAAAATATTGCCCCTCAAATTGTCCAAACGCTTTATGAAATGAACATTCAATCGGTTATTATTGAAGGTGGACAAAGAACTTTGCAAACTTTTATAGACGCACAACTCTGGGACGAAGCAAGAGTTTTCATTGGAGACAAACCCCTTTATAACGGAATTAAAGCACCACAAATAAATAAAACTACAGTACAAAAAAAGCACATTTTAACAGACGAACTAATTTTGATCAAAAATCATGATTGATACTATTATATTTGATTTTGGTGATATTTTCATCAATTTAGACAAGCAAGCCACTCCAAAAGCCTTCAAAGAATTAGGCTTACAACAATGGAATAGCACCTTTGATACATTGAACGTGGCATTTGAAACTGGAAAAATATCCCGTCAAGAATTTTTAGATGGTTTACAAAAACAAATTCCGCAGGCTAACCAAACTGATATTTTGAAAGCTTGGAATGCCATTCTGCTTGATTTTCCACAACATCGATTGGATTTTTTAGTTTTATTGTCAAAAAAATACCGGTTGTTTTTATTGTCTAATACAGATGCTATTCACATTGAGCAATTTGAAAAACAAAGCGGCGAGGCGTTTTGCAGCACTTTTTATAAATGTTTTGAAAAAGTATATTTCTCCTTTGATCTAGGCATGCGCAAACCCGATCTAGAAATTTACAAACACCTTTTAGATTCTCACGATTTAATTCCAACCAATACCCTTTTTGTTGATGACAAAAAAGAAAACACAGATGCAGCATTAAAAACTGGCTTACAGGTTTGGAATTTACAAGTTGGTACGGAAGACGTTGTTGATTTATTCGAAAAAATAAATTTGTAACGCTTTAGCAAATTCTAAAATACCATAAGATTTTAAATTTATTGTGAAAGACACCTATAAAACCATTGACACGCCTTCTAGTGAAATTCTATTCAAAGAAAAAAACAGCAAGTTTTTTGGCTATGCATTCCCCGCAAGCAGTGAAGAAAATGTAAAAACCATACTAGAAAGTTTACGCAAACTTCACCCAAACGCAGGACATTTTTGCTATGCGTATCAAATGGGGACTTCAACTTACACCTATAGAGCAAACGATGATGGAGAACCGAGCAACAGCGCTGGAATGCCAATTTACGGGCAAATACTATCTTTTGATGTCACAAACATCCTTGTTGTAGTCGTGCGCATCTTTGGCGGTGTAAAATTAGGTGTTGGCGGATTAATATCTGCCTATAAAACGGCAGCACAAATGGCCTTATCAGAATGCGAGATTATCGAAAAAACAATTGACATTCATTTTAAAATTATGTTTGATTACCAATTCATGAATAAAATCATGCGCGTGGTGAAAGAAAAAAAGTTAGATATCGTGACACAAACCATGGAAATTAATAGTTTGACACAACAACCCGAAGGTATTATTGAAATAAAAACTCGAAAAAAAAATGCCGAAATGATATTCGACATTTTTAAGTCCATTTTTGAAATCAAAATTAATCGTGTTTAAAATC
Source organism: Flavobacterium sp. FPG59 (assembly GCF_002150205.1). NCBI lineage: Bacteria > Pseudomonadati > Bacteroidota > Flavobacteriia > Flavobacteriales > Flavobacteriaceae > Flavobacterium > Flavobacterium sp. FPG59. The sequence continues at coordinate 16,528 of NZ_MTCA01000043.1, forward strand.
ACAAAAAACTGCATCTTTTTTATTTTATTCCATCGCTTTTAACAATTCTAAAATATAATCTGGAGGAGCCACCGGACGACCTGTTTTTAAGGACACAAAAACCAAAATAAATTGGGCAGTTGTTAATAACTCTTCCTGTTCATTGTATATAGCGCAATCAAATTCTATCTTAACAGACGACTGGCTTTTAAAAACCGTATGAACTGTTAAAAGTTCATCATAGCGAGCTGATTTTTTATAATTTATATTCATAGAAACTATAGGAAGTGCAATACCGCTTTCTTCCATTACTTTATACGAAACCCCTTTATTTCTAAGCCATTCCACTCTTCCTATTTCAAAATAAGGTATGTAATTTCCGTGATAAACCACTCCCATTTGGTCTGTTTCAGAGTATCGAACTCTAACTTGTACTTGATGATCTTTCATTAATAATGAATTAAAAAATTTAATTAAAAATAGTGCCTTACAACAATATTAGATAAAATTATTACCCTATATATTTTTTTTTACAGAAATTTGTTCACATATTTGTTTCCCCAATAATAAGTAACAAAACATCTTTTTTTTAGTAATCTAAAAATTACAAATAAAAAACAATTTATTTAGAATATATGAACAAAACTGCTCAATCAGTATGGGAAAACTGTTTGTCTTTCATAAAAGACAACATTCAAGACCAAGCCTATAAAACTTGGTTCGAACCTATCAAGTCAGTTGAACTTACCGATAACGCATTATATATTCAAGTACCTAGTAAATTTTTCTACGAATGGTTAGAGGAACACTATGTAAAACTTTTAAAAGTAGCCTTGACTAAAGAACTTGGAAAAAATGCTAAGTTACTTTATAAAATTAGAATGGAAAACACCTATGGCAACAAACAACCGTTTACAGAACAGTTGCCAAGTGCTAACAGGGTTTCCATGAAACCTCAAGAAGTTGATGCTCCATTTAAAAATTTAAACCCAGAGCTCAAAAATCCTTTCGTAATTCCGGGTATTCGAAATCTTAAGATTGAATCACAGCTTAACGCCAATTATAGTTTTGATAATTTTCTTGAAGGAGACTCCAACAGATTGGCTCGTTCAGCAGGGATGGCTGTGGCCAATAAACCTGGTGGAACATCATTTAATCCTTTACTAATCTTTGGAGGTGTAGGACTAGGTAAAACGCACCTTGCACATGCAATAGGTGTAGAAATAAAAGATAAATATCCAGAGAAAACTGTTTTGTATATTTCTGCTGAGATATTTACGCAGCAATATATTGACTCGGTTAAGAAAAATAACCGAAACGATTTTATCCATTTTTATCAATTGATTGATGTTTTAATCATTGATGATGTTCAATTCCTTTCTGGTAAATCAGGTACTCAGGATGTGTTTTTCCACATATTCAACTACTTGCATCAAAACGGAAAACAGGTAATTCTAACATCTGACAAAGCGCCTGTTGACATGCAAGACATTGAACAACGTTTGCTTTCAAGATTCAAATGGGGATTGTCTGCTGAAATTCACCAACCCGATTATGAAACTAGAATTTCTATCTTAAAAAATATTTTATATAGAGATGGAGTTGAAATACCTGAGGATATTATTGAGTACGTAGCTCGCAATATCAAATCAAATGTTAGAGAGTTAGAAGGTGCCATCATTTCATTGATAGCACAATCCTCATTCAATAAAAAAGAAGTAACTCTTGACCTAGCGAAAAGTGTAGTTGAAAAATTCGTTAAAAATGTAAAACGCGAAATTTCAATTGATTACATCCAGAAAATAGTTTCAGATTACTTTCAATTAGATTTAGAGACTTTACAATCAAAAACTAGAAAGAGACATGTGGTGCAAGCCCGTCAACTTGCTATGTTTTTTGCCAAAAAGTTTACCAAAGCGTCACTAGCTAATATTGGTTCACAGATAGGTGATCGTGATCATGCTACTGTTTTACATGCTTGCAAAACAGTTGATAACCTTGTTGCTACTGACAAACAATTCAAAAAATTTGTTGACGATATCAATAAAAAATTAACGTTGTAAATACCTCATGCCTACTAAAATTCTCATGGTTTGTTTGGGTAATATCTGTCGGTCACCATTGGCTGAGGGAATATTGGCATCTAAACTTGATCCTGAAAAATTTATTGTAGACTCAGCTGGTACCGGTTCTTGGCACGTGGGTAAATCACCTGATGAACGTTCTATTGCAGTTGCTAAAAAAAACAACATCCTTATTTCTCATCAAAAAGGGAAACATTTCAATAAAAAGGACTTTGAAACCTATGACTACATTTACGTGATGGACAGTTCAAATTATGATGACGTTATGCAACTTGCACGAACTCCTGAGCATCAAGCAAAAGTTAAAATGATCTTGAATGAATTATTTCCAGGTGAAAATGTTGATGTTCCTGATCCTTATTATGGATTATCAAATGGATTTGAAATGGTTTTCAACATGCTAAACGAAGTTTGCGATATCATTGCAGACAAACTAAAAAAACAACACCCCTAATTATATTGATGCAATTTAGTTTTCTAAAAAGTAATCATTCAAGACTTAAAATTACAGTATATGAACAGTAAAACTTCTCTAGGCAAACTTTATTTAATCCCTACAACAATGGGTGATTGTGATCCTATGGATGTTTTTCCGCAAACTATAAAAAGAAGCATAGAATTACTAGACTATTATATTGTTGAAAATGACAAAACAGCCAGAAAATCAATCAAATTAGTATGTCCCGAAAAAAAGCAAGCTGATCTTACCCTTTATGTTTTAAACAAACATACCGAAACGAAAGAACATCTTGAGTTTATAAAACCTTTGCTTGAAGGCCATAGCATGGGGCTTATGAGCGAAGCCGGCTGTCCTGGAGTAGCTGATCCTGGTGCCGTGATTGTAAAACTAGCACATGAAAAAGGCATTCAAGTAGTTCCATTAGTGGGACCATCCTCAATATTACTAGCAATGATGGCATCTGGAATGAATGGACAAAGTTTTACTTTTCATGGTTATTTACCTATAGAGAAAGACGAAAAAAAATCCAGCTTAAAAACCTTAGAAAGAATCTCATTTGAAAAAAATCAGTCTCAGATTTTTATTGAAACTCCATATAGAAATAATAAATTACTGGAAGACTTAATTCAAATATTGCATCCAGAGACACACTTGTGTATAGCAACTGATATTACGTTACCTACAGAATATATTAAGACCAAAAAAATAGTAGCTTGGAAAAAAGAGACTGTTGATTTACATAAACGACCTACTATTTTTATCATTCATAAAATGTAAGTTGGGTTGCGTGAGGGATAGCAGCAAGTACCGAAGTACTGCGTATAGCCCGACGCTACAAAAAAAGGGGCTTTGTCACTGTTACGGTGATCAAGCCCCTTTTTTTGTAGGGTCACGCCCAAAGGAAAACAACTCTGCCTATTAAAGAAATCTCTTTTTTGTTTGATAGCACTGATGTTATGTATTAAATCCTTATTTTTAACGTGTTTTAATTGACTATTTCATGAGTAAACTTCCGGATGTAAAAACGAGTATTTTTACAATAATGTCTAAAATGGCCTCAGAACACGGAGCCATCAATCTTTCGCAAGGTTTTCCTAACTTTCCTGTTGATGCAAAGTTGACTGCTATTGTGGCGCGTTTGTCCCAAGAAAATGTGCATCAATATGCACCCATGGCGGGATATCCTCCGTTACTGCATCAAATTTCTAAGTTGGTAGAGCGTTCTTACGATAGAATTTTGAATCCTGAAACTGAAATTCTAGTGACAGCGGGCGCTACTCAAGGGATTTTTACTACTATAATGGCTCTGGTGAATAGTGGTGACGAAGTGATTATTCTAGATCCCAGTTATGATTGTTATGAGGCTCCGGTTTTACTTAGTCAAGCTACTCCAGTTAGGATTCCGCTTCATGATGATTATTCCCCTAACTGGGAGCGAATTGCGAGTGCTTGTACCTCAAAAACCAGAATGATTATTATCACAAATCCGCACAATCCTACTGGAAAAATATTAAGCAATGAGGACATTGAAAGTCTAGAAACTATTCTGGAAAAACATCCTAACATTATATTGCTTTCAGATGAAGTGTATGAATACATCACATTTGAAAACAAACATATATCAGCGCACACTAGAAAAAAAATTCGGGATCGCTGTGTCATGATCTCCTCCTTTGGTAAATCCTTTCACATCACAGGCTGGAAAATAGGATATGTTGTGGCTCCCGAAATAGTGATGAATGAAATTAAAAAAGTACATCAGTTCCTTGTTTTTAGCGTGAATAGCATAAGCCAAGTGGCCATTAGCGAATACATTGATATTGTTGATCTTTCTGAAATTAAAAAACAATACCAAGTAAAGCGAGATTATTTTAAAGAACTGCTTGTTTCTAGTAGATTTGAACTGCTGCCATGCGAAGGAACATACTTTCAGGTAGCTTCTTATGCCAATATATCTCAGGAAAATGACGTGGATTTTTGCAAACGTTTAATTACCGATTATGGCGTTGCTGCAATTCCTATTTCGACCTTTTATGCTGATGGTAGAGATTTAAAACTCATTCGTTTTTGTTTTGCTAAGGACGATTACACTCTCAAAGAAGCAGCATTACGATTGTGTACAGTTTAATTATTTCAAAGTATTTCTTTTTATTATGCATGCATACTATTTTTATTTTATTATATTTACATTAAAAAATATCAAGATATGAGTTATA
>NZ_MTCA01000374.1:0-1390 GCF_002150205.1 Flavobacterium sp. FPG59
ATGGAAAAGCGGGAGAAGAAACCCTTTTTACCCAAGTGTCCGTGTTGTAAAACAGGAAATTTACACCGCATAGCAGTCTTCGATCAGCGTGGTCCACCTCCCGAAGCGTCGGGATGGTATCTTGGCGGTGGCCAAAACTCCTTTCCCTGTAAAAGCTAATTTTGTGGGTAAGGGCACTTGTGTCCAAAAGTGAATGAAAACACTAGAAAACTATATTTAAAACTACTTCAAAAAAAAGAGGATACTAAATCCTCTTCATATTCTCTCTCTAAACTTTACGATAACTCCATAGTTCCTGCCAATGACCGGTTCCGTTCAACACAGGTTTCATTGTTCGGCTTGCAGCCGCAACGAAACCTTATCTGTTGGCAGATAGTGCTTTTAGTTAATTACATATATTACTAATACTATAATCAAAATTGGTGTCATTATAACTATTGCTGGTAAAATTAAATTTAAAATTGACTTTCCAATTGATAATTTTTGAACTTCGGATATTCCAATTACACATAATACCAAACTCCATAGTCCAAGAGCGAATTCTAAAATCATTGAACCGTAAAAAATTATATTTGAAACAATTCCACCGCTTGTTATATCTCCATCCGATTTATACATTTCGTTGCCATATACAATCATTTGAGGTATAAGAAAAAGCATAGAAATTATTGAAGGTATTAATGCGTAAGATAAAACTCTTAAAATCGAATCAGTATTTCCTTTTCCATTTATCCATTTTCCAGTCCAACTTATTAATGCTGAATATAAATAGTAAGTAACCCAACCGAATATTGCACCAATAATAATACAAAATGCAATTATTCCCCAAATCGAGAAACTATCACCCATGTTTTTCATTGATGCTCTATCGAAAGTTCTTGAAATTCCTGCAAAAATTAATAATAATGTTACATACTTATCATATTTGTATGTAATTATAAATTTAAAAACTTCTCTTGGTGAAGTCCAAATTTTGGTAAAAATATTTTCAGCAGAAATTGAGTTTGAGTCCAATATATCTTCAAAGTTTTCAAAATTTTCAATCATATTTTTTAATGTTTCTTTTTTGTTTAGCGGTTTTGTGAGCATTTCTGCCAACGTCAGACTGTGAAAAAACCTCCCAGTCTATTAACAAATATAGTTTTTTATTTCTTTTATAGAGAGAAAAATCGTATTTTTAATTATGCAACATATCCAAGGAATATCTCGCCATCAATTACAGCTTAGTAGTTTAGAAGATAAAATTACAGCAGATAATGCGGTTCGTTTTATCGATGCTTTTGTAAAAGTTATTGATTTAAATAAAATAGGTTTTTCGTCCAAGGTTTTACAAAAAGAAGGTCGCCCAAGTTTTGCCACAGCGGTATTTTTAAAATTGTATTTATATGGT
>NZ_MTCA01000268.1:0-3583 GCF_002150205.1 Flavobacterium sp. FPG59
AAATAGAAATCTCTTTTTTAGTAAATTTTTAACGGTGCTTGCATTAAAAAAACACACTAAAAAAAATTTAGGATGCATATTTCTATTTACCTTTGTGACTTATATTTAAATATTAGAGATATGAACTTTTTAAACATAACTTTAGGTTTCATGCCGGGTGGTTCAGAATGGATTTTAATCATTGCTGTTGTTTTACTCCTTTTTGGTGGTAAAAAGATACCGGAATTAATGAAAGGTCTTGGTGGTGGGATCAAGGAATTTAAGAATGCTGCAAAAGAAGACAGCCAGACTTTAAGTAAAAAAGAAGAAACAAAAGAGTAATCTTTTTTTAAAAAACAATATTTTAAAAAGTCCTAGTTCTTAATTAATTTTAAGAACTAGGACTTTTTTATTTTACAAAACCATCGTCAACTGAATTCGCTTTCTATCCTCATCAACTTCGGTGACTTTTACGGTAACATGTTGGTGGAGTTTCACCACTTCGTTTACGTCGCTTACAAAGCCTGCTTTGAGTTGAGAGATGTGTACCAATCCACTTTCTTTAATACCCAAGTCTACAAAACAACCAAAATTGGTAATGTTATTGACAATTCCGTTCAAAATCATTCCTGTTTTTACGTCTTTAATCGTTTTTACATTCGGATCAAATTCGAAAACTTTTGCAGCTTTTCTCGGGTCTAAACCGGGTTTTTCTAATTCCTTAATAATGTCTTTTAAAGTCAATAAACCTATTTCAGCCGTAACATAATTTTCTGGTTTGATTAAGGCTGTTTTCTCTTTGTTACCAATTAAATCGGTTACTTTCAACTTCAAATCTTTAGCCATTTTTTCCACAATTGAATAAGCTTCGGGGTGAACGGCTGAGTTATCCAATGGGTTTTTCCCGTCTTTAATTCGAATAAAAGCAGCCCCTTGCTGGAAGGCTTTTTCGCCCAAACGAGGTACTTTTTTGAGTTGTTTTCGATCCTCAAAAGGACCATTTTCTGAACGGTAATTCACAATATTTTCGGCAAGCTTCTCTCCTATTCCACTCACATAACTCAACAAATGTTTACTCGCCGTATTGATGTTGACGCCCACAGAGTTTACACATCGAATAACCGTTGTATCCAGTTCTTCTTTCAATTTACTTTGATCTACATCGTGCTGGTATTGGCCTACGCCAATGGCTTTTGGGTCAATTTTTACCAACTCCGCCAAAGGATCACTCAATCGGCGACCGATAGAAACCGAACCCCGAACCGTGACATCATAATTAGGGAATTCTTCACGAGCAATTTTTGATGCCGAATATACCGAAGCACCCGCCTCTGAAACGATGAAAACCTGAACAGCTCTATCAAAAGCAATTTTCTTGATAAAGAATTCGGTTTCTCGAGATGCCGTTCCGTTTCCTATTGAAATTGCATCAATATTGTAGGCATTCACCATTGATTTTATCTTTTTCATGGCCATCGCGGTTTCGTTTTGTGGCGCATGCGGATAAATAGTTTCATTGTAAATTAGATCGCCTTTTTCATCTAAGCATACTACTTTACAACCTGAACGAAATCCTGGGTCGATGGCTAAAATTCTTTTTTCACCCAACGGTGGCGCAAGCAATAACTGCCCTAAATTAGTAGCAAAAACCTGAATAGAATTGGCATCAGCCTTGGCTTTCGCTTCCTGCAAAGCTTCGTTTGAAATAGCAGGGTTTAGCAATCGTTTGTAGCTGTCTTCAATGGCTAATTGTACGTGTGGCGTGGCTGGACTGTCTCCTTTTAAAACCAATTCATCAATAATATCATAGGCTTCGTCCAAATCGACTTCGACTTTAAACTTGATAAAACCTTCATTTTCGGCACGAAGCATTGCTAATAATCTATGTGAAGGTGCTTTTGTCAACGGTTCAGACCAATCAAAATATTGATTGAATTTTTGAGCGCCTTCTTCGTCTTTTTTGGTTTTTACTACTTTGGTTGTAATGGTTGCTTTGCGCTCGTATAAACGACGCAATTGTTTACGAACAAAAATATTTTCGTTAATCAATTCTGCAATAATATCTCTTGCACCCTGCAAAGCAGCATCTTCATTCGCTACATTATCGTTCAAATATTTCGTTGCTAGGAACTCAACATCATCTTTATTTTGAGCCATGATGATTTTCGCTAAAGGTTCTAAACCATTTTCTCGAGCCACATCAGCTTTGGTTTTTTTCTTCTTTTTGAAAGGCAAATACAAATCTTCTAATTCCTGTAAATCAAAACTTTGTTGTATCTTTTTATTCAATTCTGGAGTTAATCCGTTTTGCTCTTCAATTGATTTTACGATTGCTTCTTTGCGTTTTGCAATCGCTTCGTATTCTTTTTGAAGTTTGGCGATTTGTTCAATTTGAACTTCATCAAGATTTCCAGTGGTATCTTTCCGATAACGGGAAATAAACGGAATTGTGCAATCTTCTTGTAAAAGTTGAACTGTTTTTTGAATGTTTATGGCTGCTGTAGCGACCTGTTTTTTAATGAAATCTATATTTGTCATTGTCTCTATTTTCTAAAGGCTAAAATAATATCTTTGACTTTAATTTAAATCAAATGACTGTTTTATTCTGTTTCTTTTTTGTGATAAACCTAATCGCTTTTACGAGTATAGGCTACGATAAATATTTAGCTAAAAATCACAAAAAAAGAATCTCAGAACGTACTCTTTTGAGTTTTATATTTCTAGGCGGAACAATTGGTTCGGGTTTAGCGATGATAATTTTTAGACATAAAACTTCGAAAAAAAGCTATTTATGGAAGTTTTGGTTACTTGCTACTTTACAAATTGCACTGCTCTATCTATGTTTTAACTTTGGAATTTTAAGTGATAAAACATTAATTTAGTCAATAGAAAATAAAAAAAGCCCAGTGAAAAACCGAGCTTGATGTAATTATAAAGCTGCGAAGCAGCCAAAATTTTATGGACAGGCTATTTTATTGACACGATTTTGGTGTCTGCCGCCTTCGAAATCAGTAGTAATAAAAGCTTCAACCATTTCTAATACTTGTGGAATTGAAGTGAAACGAGCTGGAATACTAATAATATTAGCATCATTATGTTGGCGCGCTAAAACTGCAATTTCCTTAGTCCAACACAAAGCAGCACGAACTTGAGCATGTTTATTAACAGTCATTGCAATTCCGTTTCCGCTTCCGCAAATTACAATTCCTAAATCAGCTTTACCTTCTGTTACATCAGTAGCTACTGGATGCCCAAAATCAGGATAATCAACACTATCAACTGAATCAGTTCCATAATTGGTTATTTGATGTCCTTTTGCGATAAGCATTTCAACAATTGCCTTTTTGTAATCTGGTCCGGCGTGATCGTTTCCTATTGAAATTTTCATTTTGTATGTTTTAAGTTGTGTGTTGCAAATTTAGAGAAACTATTCAACTATTAAGGAGTAAATACCGCTAAGTTTGTTGCCTAAAATTGATTGTTATAAACACTATTTTCAGGCCATTTTTATAATATTATTTAAAGACTTAGTAATGAAATATTTAGCAGTTATTAACAATTTTAATAAGTGTATAAATACTTGTAAATCAGTGTAAAAAGTAAC
>NZ_MTCA01000217.1:0-5199 GCF_002150205.1 Flavobacterium sp. FPG59
CTTGTAAGGTTTTTACATTATGGAGATTTTTTCTGATTTTAATTTTTCCTGCGGTAACAACTACCCTAACAGGTATTAAACCGTTTTTATTTATTTTGTCTTTGCGTAATTCAAATAGATAATTCATGTTAAATTTCATTAAAGCTGGTTAAATAGGGGGAGTAAATAGGGGAGTATTTATAAATTAAAGTTCGTTAAAACTCATTAAAACATACATGATAAACCTATTGATATTCAAATATAAGAGATTATAGTTGAATAAAACAAGCTAAAAAATAATGGTACTCCAGGTGGGACCACAAAAAACCCCTCATATCTGTTGATATTGAGGGGTTTATTTTTTTTAGTGAAGTGAATTAGAAAGATGTTGTTGAATCTGTTTCGGGATCAATTCTGAAATTGGTTCGTTACATGTAAAATATTCTTATGTGATTGTTGCTTTTTGTGCACTTTTAAAAGAGCTTGTCTAGCTGCAAAAGTTATAGATGTAGATTTAGCGTAATTCTTGTTTTAGTAAGAATTTGTTATAATAGTAATAACTAGGCATGTTATTGATAAAAAACAAGTTATTGTAATTTAATTTCTTTTTTGTGTCGTTAATTTTTTTATTTTTGTACCGACATGAAACAACTTTCAAATAAATACCACCTTTCGTTTGTGTTGACTTTTGCTTTTGTAATTTTTGCAAATGCTCAAAGAACACCACCGCCACCACTAGGTGAGGATCAACCTGTATTTCCAGTTGATGACTATGTTTATATAGCGGTTATAGTAGCAGCATTTTTAGGATATTATATCACGATACATCGTGTAAAAAAAGAAAACCTTTAGAATTACTAAAGGTTTTCTTTTTTTTTGGGATCTTATTTCATACCGTGAAGTCGGGATACATATTTACCAATAACATCAAATTCTAAATTTACTTTTGTGCCAATTGTAAAAGTGTTGAAGTTAGTATGCTCAAAGGTGTATGGGATAATGGCAACACTAAATCTATCTTTTTGCGAATCTACTACGGTTAAACTAACGCCGTTTACAGTTATAGATCCTTTTTCGATTGTGATGTTATTTAAATTACTGTCGTATTCAAATGTGTATTTCCAGCTCCCGTTGGTTTCATCAGCTAGAATGCAAGTTCCTACTTGGTCAACGTGACCTTGCACAATATGTCCGTCAAGCCTATCGCCCAGTTTCATAGCACGCTCTAGGTTTACAATGTCATTTGTATTCCAGTGAGATAGGTTGGTTTTTTGTAAAGTTTCATCTATGGCAGTCACGGTATAGCGGTCATCTTGTATGGCTACAACTGTTAGGCATACACCGTTATGTGCTACGCTTTGGTCTATTTTAAGTTCGTTTGTAATAGAGGAGCTGATGGTAATATGCACATTAGAATTCTCTTTTTGTATTTCTTGGATGGTGCCAAGTGTTTCTATGATTCCTGTAAACATTTCTTGTTTTATTTTACTAAATTTGCAATTCAAAATTAGCAATAAATAACGGTAGTCATGGTGAAAAATGCAGAAAATATAATTGTAGGGATTTCTATAGGAGATTTAAACGGTATTGGAAGCGAGGTAGTTTTGAAAACATTTGAGGATTCTCGAATGTTAGAAATGTGTACTCCAGTTATTTTTGCAAATGTAAAAATGTTGTCTTTCGTTAAAAAAACATTTCACTCTACATCTGTATTGCACGGAATTGATAAATTAGACCAATTGGTCCATGGAAAAATCAATGTTTTAAATGTTTGGAAAGAAGGAGTTGAGTTAAATTTTGGTAAATCTGATGGCAAAGCAGGAGAGTATGCAATAAAGTCTTTTGTTGCGGCTACAAAGGCATTAAAGGAAGGTAGAGTTGACGTATTGGTAACGGCTCCTATTAATAAATCTAACATACAATCAGAAGAGTTTGCGTTTCCGGGACATACGGATTATTTGGATCAAGAATTAGAAGGAAATGCATTGATGTTGATGGTTCAAGATAATTTGAGGGTAGGTTTGCTTACAGATCATATTCCTTTAAGTGAAGTAGCAACACATTTAACCGAGGAGTTAATTGTTAGAAAAATTGAAACAATCAAGCAGTCTTTAATTCAAGATTTTAGTATAAACAAGCCAAAGATTGCAGTATTGGGTTTGAATCCTCACTGTGGGGATGGTGGAGTGATAGGGAATGAGGAAAACTTAGTTTTGAATCCTGTTTTAAAAAAAATATTTGATAAAGGAACACTTGTTTTTGGGCCTTTTTCAGCAGATGGTTTTTTTGGAAGCAATCAATACGAAAAATACGACGCTATAATAGCAACCTATCATGATCAAGGATTGATACCTTTTAAAACATTGTCTTTTGGCAAAGGAGTAAATTATACAGCAGGTTTGCATAAAATTAGAACTTCTCCAGATCACGGGACTGCTTATGAAATTGCGGGTAAAGGTATTGCTGATTTCAATTCATTTAAAGAGGCGGTATATTTAGCTATTGATGTGTTTCATTCTAGAAATCAATATGCCGAAATCAGTAAAAAACCGCTTAGAATAAAAGAAAAACAGTTGTGAACAAAAAAAAGTGAATAAGATTATTAGATTTGCAATAAATTTATATCTTTGCACTCCCGAAGTTTAGGGTCAAATTGTGGTTAAAATGAAGAACACGAAAGAATATTTGATACCTTTTATAGGTTTGAAGCTAGGGAAACATAATTTTGAATATCAAATTGATAATAAGTTCTTTGAAATCTTTGATTACAATGAATATCAAGATTCAAATATCAAAGTAAATGTAGTTTTAGATAAAAAAAGTACATTTCTAGAATTAAGTTTTAAACACAAAGGATATGTAAATGTTCCTTGTGACTTGACCAGTGAAGATTTTAACTTGACTGTAAAAGGAAAAATGAAACTTATAGTTCGTTTTGGTGAAGAATTTAACAATGATAATGAGGAGTTATTAGTACTTCCTCACGGAGAGTTTGAGATAGATATAGCGCAATATATTTATGAAATGATTGTGTTATCAGTTCCTTTAAGACGGGTTCATCCTGGCGTAAAAGACGGAACTTTGCAAACAGAAGCTTTGCAAAAACTAAGTGAACTTGCTGTAAGCGAAGAGAAAGAAGAAATTAAAGAAGAAGAAAATATTGACCCGCGATGGGACAAATTAAAGCAACTATTAACGGATAAATAATATAGTAAAATGGCACATCCTAAGAGAAAAATCTCCAAAACAAGAAGAGATAAGAGAAGAACACATTATAAAGCTACTGTAGCACAAATTGCAACTTGTCCTATCACAGGAGAAGCACACTTATACCACAGAGCATACTGGCACGAAGGTAAAATGTATTACAGAGGGCAAGTTGTTATAGATAAATCTGTAGCTGTTGCTTAATACATTACGGTAAATGATATTCGAACTCTCACATCGTGAGAGTTTTTTTTGTTGATTATAATTAGAGCTAATTATAAGACAACACTTTCAGAAAAAAAATGAAAATTTTTTTGTAATTTTCACGTCTTTTAAAAAATTTTCAAATGGAAACATTTGACTTGAAATAAATGCAACAATGAATACAATCACAGCCGCAATAACCGCTGTTGGTGCCTACGTACCTGATTTTGTGCTTTCGAACAAAGTATTAGAAACAATGGTTGATACCAATGACGAATGGATTACTTCACGTACAGGAATTAAAGAAAGAAGAATACTTAAGGATACCGATAAAGGAACCTCTTTTTTAGCTATAAAAGCTGCTCAAGATTTGATAGCAAAAGCTAATATTGATCCTCTTGAAATTGATATGGTGATATTAGCATCAGCTACACCAGATATGCCTGTAGCCTCAACTGGAGTTTATGTAGCCACCCAAATAGGTGCTACAAATGCTTTTGCTTATGATCTGCAAGCTGCATGTTCTAGTTTTTTATATGGTATGTCAACCGCATCAGCTTACATAGCCTCAGGAAAATATAAAAAAGTACTGTTAATAGGTGCTGATAAAATGTCCTCTATTGTAGATTATACAGATAGAGCTACTTGTATCATTTTTGGTGATGGTGCAGGAGCCGTATTGTTTGAGCCTAACTATGAAGGATTAGGTTTGCAAGACGAATATTTACGTAGCGATGGAGTAGGTAGAGATTTCTTAAAGATTGATGCCGGTGGGTCTATAACTCCTACATCATTTGAAACAGTTAGAGATAAAAAACACAGTATAGTACAGGATGGTAAAACTGTTTTTAAATACGCAGTAACTAATATGGCCGATGCTAGTGAATTGATACTAAAAAGAAATAATTTGACCAATACTGATGTTGATTGGTTGGTTCCTCATCAAGCAAATAAACGTATTATTGACGCAACAGCAAGTAGAATGGAACTTGAAGACTCTAAAGTACTTGTAAATATTGAGAAGTATGGTAATACCACGTCAGCTACTTTACCCTTAGTTTTATATGACTTTGAGCACTTGTTAAAAAAAGGGGATAACATAATTTTAGCAGCATTTGGTGGTGGATTCACTTGGGGATCTATTTATTTAAAATGGGCTTACGATAAAAAATAAATTTAAACTAAAAACAAATAATCATGGATTTAAAAGAAATTCAAAATCTAATCAAGTTTGTAGCAAATTCAGGTGTTGCAGAAGTTAAATTAGAAATGGATGATGTGAAAATTACCATTAGAACCACTTTAGAAGGAAATGTAACTGAGACTACATATGTACAACAAATGCCAGCTCAGGCTGCAATTCCTCAGGCAGTAGCGCCTCAACAAATTGCTCCAGTTGCAGCAACTCCAGAAGCACCAGCTGTAGAGAATGCACATTATGTTACTATAAAGTCACCAATTATTGGTACTTTCTATAGAAAACCATCACCAGACAAACCAATGTTTGTTGAAGTAGGTAAATCAATTGGAAAAGGTGATGTTTTATGTGTAATTGAAGCCATGAAATTATTTAACGAAATTGAATCTGAAGTTTCAGGTAAGATCGTTAAAATATTGGTAGACGATATGTCGCCAGTTGAGTTTGATCAACCGTTATTTTTAGTTGATCCATCATAAAGAAATTTTAAATTATAAAATTATTTTTGATATCGAATATTTCGAAAATCAATAGAACTTAGATTTAAAATTTACATTTAAAATTTCAAATAAGATGTTTAAAAAAATATTAATTGCAAATAGAGGTGAGAT
>NZ_MTCA01000331.1:0-2003 GCF_002150205.1 Flavobacterium sp. FPG59
ATCGGATTTTTAATCATTAAACTAATTTGAGTATTTTTACCCAAATTTCATTACAACTAAAAAAATACATTTTAAATGGCTTTAGATACAATTAATCCAACAAATTCTAATGCTTGGAAAAAACTGGAATTGCACTTTCAAACTATGCAAAAGGCAACAATTCAAGATTTTTTCGAGTCAGATCCAACAAGAACTACAAAACTTAACATTCAATGGAATGATTTTTTAATAGATTACTCAAAAAATATTATTGATGAGGAAACAGTTCAGTTGTTAGTTGAATTAGCAAATGAAGTTGGACTTAAAGCTGCTATTGCTGATTATTTTGGTGGTACACTGATTAATAAAACCGAGAGTAGAGCCGTGCTTCATACTGCTTTGCGTGCTGTTGAATCTGCAGTGGTCAATGTAGATGGCGTAAATGTAATGCCTGAAGTATATGAAGTAAAAAATAAAATAAAAGGATTTACAAACGAAGTTGTTTCGGGTATACGAACTGGTTTTACAGGAAAACCTTTTACAGATATCGTAAATATAGGAATTGGAGGATCAGATTTGGGACCAGCAATGGTAGTCGAGGCGCTTCAGTTTTATAAAAATCATCTTAACGTTCATTTTGTTTCAAACGTGGATGGTGATCATGTTCAAGAGATCCTAAAAAAATTAAATCCTGAGACAACGCTTTTTGTGATTGTTTCAAAAACATTTACCACGCAGGAAACTTTAACGAATTCAGAAACTATTAAAGTTTGGTTTCTAAAATCAGCAAAACAAGAAGATATTGCCAAGCATTTTGTTGCCGTTTCAACTAACCTTGAGAAAGTAACTGCTTTTGGAATAGATGTCAGCAACGTTTTTCCAATGTGGGATTGGGTTGGCGGTCGTTTCTCTTTATGGAGTGCGGTAGGTCTTACTATCAGCTTATCAATAGGGTATGATAATTTTAACAGTTTGTTGAAAGGCGCTAATGAAATGGACGAGCATTTTAAGACAGCTGATTTTGATAAAAACATGCCTGTTATTTTGGCGATGTTGAGCGTTTGGTATAATAATTTCTTTGGTGCTGAAAGTGAAGCTTTAATTCCTTACACCCAGTACTTGCAAAAATTTGCACCTTACTTACAGCAGGGTACCATGGAAAGTAATGGTAAAAGTGTTGGTCGAGATGGAAAGCCGGTTAATTATCAAACAGGTACAATTATTTGGGGTGAACCAGGGACTAATGCACAACATGCTTTTTTTCAGTTGATACATCAAGGGACAAAATTAATTCCAGCTGATTTCATAGGATTTGTTACTCCTTTATATGGAGATACCAATCATCATGATAAGTTAATGTCCAATTTCTTTGCACAGACAGAAGCGCTGATGCATGGTAAATCAGCAACACAAGTTCAAAAAGAATTTGATCTTCAAGGAATACCAGCTGAGAAATCAGCATTCCTATTGCCGTATAAAATTTTCTCAGGTAACAAACCTACAAATACAATTTTGATTCAAAAATTAACTCCGCATACTTTGGGTTCATTGATAGCTTTATATGAACACAAGATTTTTGTTCAAGGTGTTGTTTGGAACATATTTAGTTTTGATCAATGGGGTGTTGAACTCGGTAAGCAATTGGCAAATTCTATTTTAGCGGAGATTACCACAAAAGAGATTCAGAGTCACGATAGTTCTACCGCTTTTTTATTGAATCATTTTTTAAAAAGTAAATAATCTAACTAACCTTTAGCGAAATTAATAATTTTCAAAAAACGTTAAATCTTATCTATATCAATCGTATTTCTAACGCGTTGAATAGTAAGTTTTAACGTTTTTTTAAATTGAAAAAAATTAAAAGAATGTGTGTAAATATTTCTATTTCTAAAAGATGATATTTTTTTGATGAATAATTATAAATTTAGCATAATTGTTAAATTTAATTCATATTTTGTCCTTTTTGGATTGAATTTGTTGATTTTTATTAATTTCTTATTTTGGCAAGTAAGGATTCTTAACAT
>NZ_MTCA01000291.1:0-3163 GCF_002150205.1 Flavobacterium sp. FPG59
TTAAGTTTATTAAGTTTTAGTCTTCATTTTCTTGATTTTTTTAATAGTTTTTATTTTAGATGACGTTAACTGCAGTGTCAATTTAAACCATTAAGTAAGTTAAGTTCATTAAGATTTACGCTTAATTTTCTTCATTTTCTTAATGGTTTTATGTTTTAAACATATAAGTCATTTAAGTAAAATAACTTTAAACCATTAACTACGTTAAGTTTATTAAGTTTTAGTCTTCATTTTCTTGATTTTTTTAATAGTTAATATGAAGGTTAATTGTGTAACAACTAATACTAATTGTGTAACAGACTGGGCGGTTGATTGAGGTACTTTTAAATTAATTAAAATTTAACCTTATGAAGCCAAAAGTTTATATCCTTAGCGCCGTAGTTTGTTCTGTTTTGTTTTCTTGTAAAGAGAGCGCAGCAAGTTCTAAAGACAAAAATCAAACAGAAAAAGTTACAACTAAAATAGAACGAAAAAAACCAGGTACGGTCACTTATAATTTTGAAAACACGAAAGAATGGCTAAATAAAGCTATCAACGACAGCGCTCAGTTGCAACTTGCGTATGCCATCAATAGGACTGATGCTGAGAATTTCAAAAAATTAGATTCGGTTTTAGTTCCCAATGATTTTACGGGCGATATTGCTTATTATTTGCCTTTTCCCTTGAAGGTTTTGTCCTTAAAAGATGTTGACAAGATTATCTATTTTTCGTATCCAACTCAAACTTTTGCTGCCTATGAAAACGGCGAACTAATTTATACTGGACCGACTAATATGGGAAGGGAAAAAGATAAAACACCAACGGGATTGTTTTTTACGAACTGGAAAGCTGAAGAAACAACCAGTACTTTTAACGATGAGTGGGATTTAAAATGGAATTTTAATATCGAAAATAAATTGGGTGTTGGTTTTCATCAATATGCTTTGCCGGGTTATCCAGCGTCGCACTCTTGTTTGAGACTTCAAGTAGCGGATGCCAAAAAGTTGTACAGTTGGGCGGACGAATGGATACTTCAAGATGATCAAAATGTGAAAGTAAAAGGAACTCCTGTCATTGTTTTTGGAGCCTATCCGTTCGGTAAAACCAAACCTTGGTATGTTTTGGCAGACGATGCCAAAGGTTTACAACTCAGTGAAAGTGATATCGAAAGAGAAACAAAAGCACATATGAATACTATTTTAAAAGAACAGAAAAATAGAGCTACCCTACAAAATAAGGAATAGACACAGCTTGTAACAAAGAAAAAACCATTGAGAAAGCGATTTTAATTTGCTTCTCAATGGTTTTTTAGTTTTTATACGGTAAGCTTTTAAATTTTACGGATTAGTAGACCAAAGGCTGCTATTTTTCACAAACACGCGACGGTTTAATTTGAGTTGAGCAATAACTAGCTCAGCCATATCTTCGGCTTGCATTACTTTATCCGGATTTCCGTCGGTAAGTTTTAGTTCTTTAGCCATATCAGTAGCCACGGTACTTGGCGTAAGTGCGGTAACACGAATGTTGTGTTTGCGCATTTCTTGCATCAAAGAGTCGGTTAGTCCTAACAACGCAAATTTAGAAGCGCTGTAAGCACTCGTCATTGCATTTCCGGCTAATCCAGCGGTTGATGAGATGTTGATAATATCGCCAGTTTGTCTTTCAATCATGTTCGGAACAACGGCTCTGGTTACGTAATACGGTCCCATTAAATTCACTTGAATAATGCGTTCCCAGTCGGTTGGCTCTAATTCTAAGAATTTTCCAAACGATGCAATACCAGCGTTATTGATTAAAATATCAATAGCTCCAAATTCACTCAATGCTTTTTCTACTGCAGCATTTACAGAGTTGATATCAGCAACATCAGCAGTAATAGCTAAAGCTTTTACACGTAGCGAGCGTACTTTTGCAGCTACACTGTCAATTTCTTCTTGAGTGCGCGCTACTAAAATTACGTTTACGCCTTCTTTGGCTAAAGCCAATGCGATTGCTTTTCCTATTCCTTTTCCAGCTCCGGTAACTAGTGCCGTTTTATTTTTTAAATCAGTCATTTAGTGTGTTGTTTTAGTTCCAAAACAAAGTTAAGATATTTATTTTTTGGAAGCCTTTTTAAATTTTTCAATTCCGTCCGCTTTTAATTTTTGTAAACTCATTTCTAAGTCTGTTTTCGTTATACCACCCTCCGTCATTTGTACTATACTATCATAAAATGATTTTTTAAGTATTACTCTTTCAGGCTCAATAGCATCAAAATATTTTTTCAAATCAGCTGTTGGTTCAAAGTAATATATAAATTGTGCTGGAATATTCTGCAAATATTCATATAATATGTTTTTACAACCAACCTGTTTAAGGAATTCGTTGCAATTTTGATGTTTAGTTGAGTTAGTTAATTGAATTTTATAAATAGAAGAATCCAGTTTTTCACCATATCTGTAATAAACACCTGCTAAAAAGGAATAAATCTGCTCATTCGTTTCAAATTTGTTATTTAAGAGTTCATCTTTTTCGCCATAAAAACTATTCATTTTTTTTGAAATTTCCTCGGAATACATTTCACAGTGATTCGATTTTTGAAAAATTGTTTCAACAGTAATATTTAATTCAGTTTTAATATATAAACTCAAATAATTTACTAATGGTTTTTCAAAAGGATAGTATCTGTCAACTTGCTTTTCTCTTTTTACAGCATAAAAACGCCCCATGTAATCACTTAATGTTCCCAGTACGAAATAAACAGGATCTATTGAAACAATCTGTGTTTTACTTGCTGAAATAGGATTGTTTACTTTTTTATCTGTTTGAGAAAAAGTAGATTGAACTATTAAAAGAAAAGCTAGTATTAAAAAAATTAGTTTCATTTTATCATTTTTAGTTTTTTGACAATAACGTTCCCTCGCTACAAGCAGTTTGGTACTAAATTAAGCCCATTTTTCGGATTTGCCAAATCGCCCAAATACAAACTAATTTTTCCACTGAGCCAAATACCCAAAATGCTCGTAGCGTGTGTAGCTGTTGCGCAACAGTTAAGTGTGTTAGTGGCTGGTTATTTATTTATCGTAAATTCATTTTTCCCACGTAATATTATTTCTTTTGATTTTTTAATATTCTCCTCTGATTTAGTTAGCAAATTCACGAAAGTCACATTCAATTTTTCGTTTTTATTTTCAAACGGCTCAAC
>NZ_MTCA01000272.1:0-3552 GCF_002150205.1 Flavobacterium sp. FPG59
GAAAAAATTTGTTTTGTCTATTTTTGTTTCGTAAAATGCCTTGCCTACAAAGTAACAATGCACATTATTAGTATTTGACAGCATTTTAACAATTCCTTCGTGTTCCTTCATGCTATCTGTACCTAGTTCAAACATGTCACCTAATACTAGAATTTTATTTGGGTTTTCTAACTGTAAAAAGTTTTCAATTGCTACCTTCATACTACTTGGATTAGCGTTATAAGCATCCAAAATAATCGAATTTGTATTCTTTGTAATCAATTGAGACCTATTGTTCTCAGGTATGTAATTTTCGAGTGCTACCTTAATTTGTGCATCTGTTATCTTAAAAAAGGTTCCAATTGTTAATGCTGCATTTATATTGTTAGCGTTATACAAACCTATTAATTGAGAATTTATAACCTTATTCTTATATACAACTGTAACTAGTGGATTTGCCGTAACTGCATCAATTGATACATTGGCTAGAGGGTTTTGTATTCCAAATGTATAATTAGTAATTGCGTGAGATTGTTTTACTTGAATAGTGTCATCAAGATTTACAAAAATAACTTTATTGTTCTTTCGTAAAAAATCATACATTTCGCTTTTACCTTTAATAACACCTTCGATACCACCAAATCCTTCAAGATGGGCTTTCCCAAAATTTGTGATATAACCGTAATCTGGTTTAGCTATCTCGCAAAGAAAAGCAATTTCTTGTTGATGATTTGCACCCATTTCAACAATACCTATTTCGGTTTTACTTGTAAATGAAAGTAAAGTTAGAGGTACTCCAATATGGTTATTTAAATTCCCAATTGTTGATTTTACATTAAATTTCATGGCAAGAACTTTTGAAATAAGTTCTTTTGTAGTTGTTTTGCCATTACTTCCGGTAAGAGCAATAATGGTTAAGCCTAAAAAAGTTCTGTGGTATTGTGATAGTTGTTGTAGTGCTTTTAAACTGTCCGGAACTAGTATCGTTCTATTATCTATAAAGTAGTCAGAATTGTCAATTATGACAAATGCAGCGCCTTTCTGTAATGCTTCTTTTGTAAATTTATTAGCATCAAAACGATCTCCTTTTAAGGCTACAAACATTGAGTTTTTTTCAATTTTTCGAGTGTCAATTGAAATGGAACTGCATTTTAAAAACAAACTATGAATTTCCTGTATATCCATACGAAATAATTTAAAAAAATAATAGCCCTAAAAAGGGCTATTATTGTATGTATTATTGAATGTGTTTATTTATTTCTAACAGATCTTTTCTTATCTGCTTTTGGTCCAACCCTTGACATAGCACATCTAAATCCGATATAATCAGTAGCCATATCTTGTGGGAAATAACGTCTTTGAGCTGGGTCTAACCAATATGCTCTATCTCTCCAAGAACCACCTTTATATACTCTAGATTGATCATTAATTAAAGTAGTTCTTTTGCTAGATTTATCAAATTTACGAACCATTTTACCTAAACTGTCTGTAGTTACATTGTGTTTAGGAGAATTGTACATTGTTCTTTCTGATTTTGCTTTGTCATCATCTGAGTCTCCAAAATCATAATATCTTGTAGACTGCTTATCTCCATCTCTGTAGTTGATGTTGTTGCTTTTATCAAAGTTTTGTCTCAAATAAGTTTCTTGCTCATCTACAGGAACTTGTGTAATTTGACCTGGTAAATTTCTCGCTACAATTTTACCATTACTCAGGGTGTCATATTTGATATTGTCTTTCGTTACAATAACTATTTTACCATCAGCACCAATCATATTTTTAGTATATAAGTTACCTCTAAAGTAGTTGAAATCATTTGCTTCATTATCTACTATAGGTCTGTAAACATCTTGTACCCATTCAGCAACGTTTCCAGCCATATCATATAAACCAAAATCATTTGCTGGGTACTTTTTTACCTCATTTGTGATGTCTGCACCATCATCTGACCATCCTGCAATTCCACCGTAATCTCCATTACCTTGTTTGAAATTAGCAAGTTGATCACCTTTTGATTGTCTTTTTCCTGAACGGGTGTAACCTCCAGACCATGGGTATTTCTTTTGACCTTTGTAGATGTTGTATTCTCTTTGTCCAGCATCTGCTGCAGCAGCATATTCCCATTCTGCTTCAGTTGGTAATCTGTATTCTGGTAGTAAAATACCGGATGATCTTTGTGCGTAAACATTTTTTGGTTCAATAGCCGTACCATTTTTACCACCTTTTGATGGTTTTTTAGCATTTCTACCTTTAAGAACAATTGTCTCGTCTCCTCCGTATGCAGATGTTGGAGAGTTCAAATAAGTTTCAGTGTCAAAATTACTTTCGGCTGATACGTCATTTGTTTTGGCATTTTTCTTCAAATAGCCATTTTTCTCTAACAATGCTTCGTTAACACGTTGTGTTCTCCAGTTGCTAAATTCTACCGCTTGAATCCAATTTACACCAACAACTGGATACTCAGCATATGATGGGTGTCTCAAGTAGTTATTGGTCATGGTCTCATTATAACCTAATCTATTTCTCCATACTAATGTGTCAGGGGAAGCACCTTCGTATATGTTTTTGTAATTCTCTTCCGTTGGAGGGTATACACTTTTTAACCACTCTAAGTAATCAAGATACATAGAGTTTGTAACTTCGGTTTCGTCCATGTAAAAGGATTGAACGTGTTGTTGAGTAGGTGAGTTGTTCCAGTCGTGCATAACGTCATCTTCAACTTTACCCATGGTAAATGTACCTCCTTCTACAAAAACCAATCCTGGTCCAGCTTCTTGCTTCTTTTTACTGGCTCCTTTCTTGCTATCCATGTTCCAACCGGTTGCTCTTGATGTGTTTTTAGAGCTGGATTTTTTACTACAACTAGAGAAACCCACAATCAACATGATTGAGAGTAACACTTGTAGGCCCATAATTCTGTTTGCTTTCATATTATTTAGTAGGTAATAATTTAGTGCTGCAATATATGTTTAAATGATAAACAGCGTAAAAAATTTGTTATAACGTAAAACTCAGTTTTAACATTAATTTATATATCACAACGCAAATTTATAATAATTATTATTTAAAACGATATGTTTTGATTTATTTTTACCAATTAATACTAGGAATACACAAATCACGTTAAAAAAAGAATGAGAAAATTAATTTTGTTTTTTTTGGCCTTCATTCCTGCAGTCAGTTTTTCACAAATTAAGGGTGAAATAAAATTGAATTGGTTTGAAAAAAAAGAGATGTATTATGGCACAAATCAAATAGTGATTCCCTATTTTTCTGGTGATGAGTTTCATTATGATGATTTTAGTCAATCTATAAGGGCGCATTATATAGTGCCTAGTTATAGAGGTTTTCAAGATGGTGACTTGCAAGTTAATTCTATTGTTTATGAATCCATAGATAAAGAACTCTTGGGAGATTTAAATCTTAATAATTTACCAACTAAAGCTGATTTTAATCTTGTTCTTTCAACTGCAAGAGATTTAGTAACTGCTCAAATTATTTTTTCACCTATAATTAAAGATGATTTTGGTTTTAAGAGAATTATTTCTTTTAATTATTCTATAATTTCTAACA
>NZ_MTCA01000112.1:0-9363 GCF_002150205.1 Flavobacterium sp. FPG59
ATTTGAAACTACAAATTAAGAGCAAAAACTATGTTCAGCTAGGTGCTATTTCCGTAAAAAAAAGTAGGTTTATTGATAAAAAACAGCTGTGATAAAATTAGGAATGGAATCCATAAATTTCTGTAAGTATTTGAATTACAATATTAAATAACATTCAATCATCTTTTTAAATCAGAATTTGGAAATCAATATCGCTGGTATTTGCAGCATAAATACTAACGGCATTTAATCCTAGATATTTACAGGGTAAACGTTCCAAATCCTCTACAAAAAAAATCGACATTTGTAAGTACAGCGCTACTAAAATGGATAGGTCGAAACTACATTTTTCGAAATTAATAATTATTATCAATTGCCATCCAATCAGTAATCATTAGAAATTAAAAGCCAAACTCTCCCTTTTAAGGACATCTTTCATCTCCAAAGTCGGTAATAAATACTTTTACATGAGATTTAAATAACCGATCACCATGAAGCCATTTACTTTTGACCAAATACCTGTAATGATGAACAAAATTCATGATAAATTGGAGCATTTGGAAAAACTTATTCTAAGAATCTCTATTGTAGAGGAAAATGAGAACGAAATTCTAAACATTCAAGAAGCATCAAAACTTTTAAATCTATCGGTATCAACAATCTATAGTAAAGTATGTAAAAGGGAAATCCCCGTCAATAAACAAGGTAAACGCATTTATTTTTATAGACATGAGTTAATGAAATGGATTAAGTCCGGTCGTGTAAAAACTTATTTAGAAATCAAAAACGATATTGAAAAGAGGTCAAAAATCTAAAGCTAATACTAGATTTTTGACCTCTTTTCTTTTTACCCCTAATATCTAAATATTCTCATCATACAAGACTTAGTTTTTTTATGTTAGTAACATAATCAACATTCAAAGTTTATAACTATTTTTGCATAAACAACTCCCATGAGTTATGTTATCTTGATTAAGGATACTTTGTTTTGTTTTGCGATAGTTTGCTTTAAATTGTACCATAATTGTACCATCTAAGTTTAAAACCCTATTAAAGTAAGGAAAGTTATTTTCTGTATCGGAAAATAATTTCATCAACTCTTTACTCCCAATATTCTGGCTGCCTATTCCTGCTATACACTACAAGTCCGCGGGAATCGCCTTAAAAAACATAAACCCAAAACGAGCTTCCGTTGGTCGCTGTTTTGGGTTTTGTTTTTATTGGACTCCTACCCTTGCGGGCTTTTCGTTGCTATCAGGGGCAGAGTGAATTGGTTAGTTCAGAACTTAAAGTATTGTTGGCGTGAAGTCTTACTCAATGATATGGCAACAGTAGTCTCATTCTTTTGTTCTGCTGACTCCAAGTGGATCAATGCACAACGAATAGAAGTTTCGGGTAGATTTGAATTAGCTGTTTTACATCTAAATCATAATTAAACCCCAATTAAATAATTGCAATTAAAAAGAAGCTTGAAAATGAATACTGTTTATTGTTTTCGCTCCACTTTACACATTTTCTTCTACTTTCTTCTACTTTCTTTAATTTTTCTCTTAGTGATATCTCTACTTTTCTTACATTTACAGTGAAAGATAAAATCATTAAATGAAATTCAACGAAGATTCAAGAGTAAAAATCCCTACCATATTGCATTTGATGCGGTTAGGTTATGAATATTTGTCTTTAAATAGTCAAAAATGGGATCAGTCTACTAATATTTTTACGGATATTTTCAATCAAAGTATTAAAAGACTTAATCCAGAAATGAATGATGGTGATGTCTCTAGGTTTTATGATGAAGTTGCTCTTAGTTTAGAGAATGAAGATTTAGGAAAAGTTTTCTTTGAAAAACTAACTAATAAGTCAGGTGTTAGATTAATAGATTTTGAGAATTTTAATAATAATACTTTCAATGTTGTTACTGAGTTAAGTTGTAAAAAAGATGATGAAGAATTTAGACCAGATATAACGCTCTTAATAAATGGTATGCCATTGGTTTTTATTGAAGTTAAAAAACCAAATAATAGAGATGGAATTATAGATGAACATAACAGAATAGAAAGACGTTTTCAAAACAAAAAATTCAGAAAGTTTGTCAATATTACGCAACTAATGGTTTTCTCCAATAATATGGAGTATGACAGTAGTTCACCTACACCAATTGAAGGTGCTTTTTATGCAACAGCTTCTTATGATAAACCATCCTTTAATTATTTTAGAGAAGAAGAAAAATTCGATTTAAATGCCATACTTTCTGAAGTTAACGAATCAGAAGAAAATTTTGTTTTAAAAGATACTAATTTGGTTGGTATTAAAAATTCACCTGAATTTATTACTAATAAAAACCCAGATACACCTACAAATAGAATTTGTACCTCTTTATTTCAATTGGAACGTTTGAAATTTATGTTGCAGTATTCAATTGCTTATGTGAAAGGTTCCAAAGGTTTGCAAAAACACATCATGCGCTATCCGCAGCTTTTTGCTACCAAAGCTATTGAAGCCAAACTAGAACAAGGTGTAAAAAAAGGAATTATCTGGCATACACAAGGAAGCGGAAAAACGGCTTTGACATTTTATAACATTAAGTATCTAACGGATTATTTTCAGAAAAAAAATGTCATACCAAAGTTTTATTTTATTGTAGATCGATTAGATTTATTAATTCAATCAGCCAAAGAATTTAAAAGTCGTGGATTAGTAGTTCATGAAATTAGTTCCAGAGAAGCTTTTGCAAAGGATATAAAATCAACTAGTGTGATTCATAATAATTCAGGTAAAGCTGAAATTACTGTTGTTAACATACAAAAGTTTCAAGATGATCCAGATGTAGTTAGAAATACAGATTATCAATTAAATATTCAACGGGTGTATTTCTTAGATGAAGTACACAGAAGTTACAATCCAAAAGGTAGTTTCTTAGCGAACCTTAACGAATCGGATTCCAATGCGATTAAGATTGGTTTAACAGGAACACCACTTTTAGGAAACGATTACAATTCGAAAGCTTTATTTGGAGGTTATATTCATAAATACTATTACAATTCATCTATTGCAGATGGATATACTTTGCGTTTAATTCGTGAAGAGATTGAAACTAATTACAAGCTGACATTAAAACAAGCTCTGGAAGAAATCGATGTGCTAAAAGGCAATGCTGATAAGAAAATTGTCTACGCACATCCTAAGTTTGTAGAGCCAATGCTAGATTATATTGTTCAGGATTTTGAAAAAGCCAGAATCTCGATGAACGACAATACAATTGGTGGTCTGGTGGTTTGTGATTCTTCGGAACAAGCCAAAATGCTGTTTGAAATATTTGAAGCCAAATATGCTCCGAAAGAAATACTTCCTAGTGATCTTCTTATGGCTGCTGAACCGCAAGAATCTTATGGAGAGAAAAAGAGAATAGAAAGTAAAGTTACCACTGCGGCAGTAATCTTACATGATATAGGAACTAAACAAGATAGAAAAGATAAAGTAGAAGAATTCAAAGATGGTAACATTGACTTTTTGTTTGTGTATAACATGCTATTGACTGGTTTTGACGCGCCAAGATTAAAGAAATTATATATTGGACGTGTAATTAAAGCCCACAATTTATTGCAAACCTTAACCCGTGTCAATAGAACTTATAAAGATTTTAGATACGGATATGTTGTTGATTTTGCCGATATTCAAAAGGAATTTGATAAAACCAATCAGGATTATTTTAATGAGTTGCAATCAGAGTTAGGGGATGAAATGGAGCATTATTCTAATATCTTCAAGTCGCAAGAAGAAATCAATTCTGAAATTGATGAAATCAAAGAAATATTATTTCATTTTGACACTAAAAATGCCGAGATTTTTTCACAACAAATTTCTCAAATTAATGATAGAAGCGAGATTTTAAAGATTACTCGAGTTCTAAATAATGCAAAGAGTTTATATAACTTGATTCGACTTTCAGGAAATTACGAATTGTTGGAACAACTCGATTTTCATAAGCTGACAGTATTATCTCGTGATGCTAATAATCGTTTAGCATTGATTAATGCAAAAGAAGCTCTGGAAAGCAGTATTGATACCTCAAACCTATTGAACATTGCTTTAGAAGATGTTATTTTTGCATTTGTAAAAGTGAAGGAAGAAGAAATGGTTTTGGCAGATCAACTCAAGAACATTCTTCAAAAAACCAGAGAAATGCTGGGAGGTAATTTCGATCAAAAAGCACCCGAATTTATTTCGTTGAAAGAGGAACTGGAGCGCTTATTCAAAAAGAAAAATTTGAATGAGGTAACCAAAGAGGAAATGGAACGCAACATCAAGGAACTTGAAAAGATATACACGCAAGCCAAAGAATTAGAACGAAAGAACCAATTGTTGAGAGCCAAATATGATAACGACGAAAAATACGCCCGCTTGCACAAACGATTAATGGAAAAAGATCCCTTGACGGATAGCGAATCCAAACTTTTTGAAGCCTTAAACGGATTGAAAATAGCCGTTGATGCACAAATTATTCAAAACTCTAAAATGCTAGAGAACGAGAGTTTTGTGGAACGTATGGTAATGCGATTGGTGATTGACCAGTTCAAAAATAAACAGCATTTGGAATTGGATGCAACCACAACCAAGCGCATCAACGGAATGATTGTCAAAGAATACATGAATGAGTTTTATGGACGAACAGCCTATTAATATGAAACAGCAAGAAGCCATTCAATTATTTGAAGAAAAAAAAGTAAGAACCCTTTGGAATCAAGACGAGGAAAAATGGTATTTTTCTATTGTTGATACTGTGAGTGTTTTAACAGAGAGTGTCGACCCTAATGCCTATTGGCGTAAGCTAAAACAGCGTTTAAAAGCAGAAGGAAATGAAACCGTGACGAATTGTCACGGTTTGAAAATGAAAGCGGCCGATGGAAAAATGCGATTGACCGATGTTGCTGACACCGAACAACTTTTCAGGTTAATTCAGTCGATACCTTCGCCTAAAGCGGAACCTTTTAAAGTTTGGTTGGCGCAAATAGCTGCAGAACGTTTAGACGAAATGCAAGATCCTGAATTGACTATTGACAGAGCATTGGAACAATATATGAGTTTGGGTTATTCGGAAAATTGGATTAACCAACGCTTAAAAAGTATTGAAATCCGAAAAGAATTAACAGATGAATGGAAAAGTAGAGGATTGAAAGAAGGGCTACAGTTTGCAACACTTACTGATATTATTTCTAAAGCCTGGTCGGGGAAAACAACCAAAGAATATAAAATGCTCAAAGGCTTGAAAAAGGAAAACCTGAGAGATAATATGACCAACACCGAATTGATCTTAAATATGTTGGCAGAAGCTTCGACCAAAGACATTTCGAAAGCGACCAATCCTGAAACTTTTGAAGATAATAAGGAAGTAGCCCAACAAGGCGGTAATGTTGCCAAAGTAGCCATGAAAGAATTAGAATCCAAAACAGGCAAAAAAGTAGTGACTGCATTAAATGCAAAAGACAGTTTAAAACAAATAGAAGACAAAAAGAAAGACGAATAAATGAGCACCTATTCCCAAATATACATTCAAATTGTGTTTGCTGTAAAAAACAGACAAGCACTAATTGCTAGTTCTTGGGAAGAAGAATTATATAAATACGTAACAGGTATAGTTCAAAATAAAGGACAAAAAATGTTAGCTATTAACGGAATGCCTGATCATATTCATATTTTTATAGGAATGAAACCTAGCTGTTGTCTATCGGACTTAGTTAGAGAGGTAAAAAAAGCCTCTAATGGATTTATAAAAGAAAAAGAATTTTCAAAATATAAGTTTGAATGGCAAGAAGGATTTGGTGCATTTTCATATAGTCACTCTTCTTTGGATAATGTAATTGGATATATCAAGAATCAAAAAGAGCATCATAAAAACAGAAGTTTTAAAGAAGAGTATATTGATTTTTTGGAGAAATTTAATATTGAATTTAAAAATGAATATTTATTTGAATGGATTGAATAGAATCCGAAGGATTCAAATGTTTGTAAAAATTAAATCATACAATGACAATACGACCCCGGTGGGGTCGAACCAATTAAACGAATAAATTTCTATAAATATAAAACCCCTTCGGGGTATGACAAGAAACAACAATAACGAATCAAACAGATTCACATATTTAATATAAATGACCACTACAATACAATTTGAAAAGCAAACCAAAAACCTCATAGACGATTTAAAAAGCGTTTGTGCTAATTATGGTTTGGGAAATGACGGAAACGAATTCAAGATTATCACACAAGTATTTTTATATAAATTCCTGAACGACAAATTTGTTCATGAAGTAAAACAACTGGATGACAAAATAGCCAAAGCCGACAATTGGGAAGCCGTTTTAAAAAGCTACAATGACAACGACTATGAAATGCTGATGATGCAAATGAGCGAAAGTACCGCCCGCTTGCAACCCAAACATTTTATTTCCAGCTTATTCGAAAGACAAAACGAAGCCAATTTCTCGGATATATTTGACAATACTTTGCTGGATATAGCCAAAGAAAACAGCGATTTATTCTCGGTATTGACTGAAGGCGGCGAGAAAATTGTCTTGTTCGAAAAAATAAGTAAATATGTAACCGACAAGCGGGATGATTTTTGCAAAGCCATTATCAACAAGCTGATCAATTTTAGTTTTGAGAATATCTTTCATGAAAAATTTGATTTTTATGCTACTATTTTCGAGTATTTAATTAGCGATTACAATACCAACAGTGGTGGTAAATATGCCGAATATTTCACACCGCATGCCGTAGCCAAAATCATGGCACGTTGTTTAGTGGATGGCGAAGTAAGCAATGTAACTTGTTATGATCCAAGTGCGGGATCCGGAACCTTGTTAATGAATTTAGCACACCAGATTGGTGAAACAAAATGCACCGTGTATTCTCAGGATATTTCACAAAAGTCTTCGAACCTATTGCGACTGAATTTAATCTTGAATGATCTCGTACATTCGATACCGAATATTGTAAAAGGAAACACGATCCTCGAACCGTACCACAAAGACAAAAACGGACGCTTGCAGCAGTTTGATTACATCGTTTCGAATCCTCCGTTTAAATTGGATTTCTCTGATTACGTGGCTGATTTGGACAGCAAGGAAAACCACGAACGCTTTTTTGCAGGAATGCCTAATATTCCTAAAGCCAAAAAAGACAGCATGGCTATTTATCCTTTGTTTGTGCAACACATTATGTATTCGCTTACCGCAAAAGGGAAAGCGGCTATTGTAGTACCCACAGGATTTATCACGGCACAAAGCGGTATTGAACGCAAAATACGAGAGCAAATGGTAGAGCGTAAAATGTTGCGTGGTGTAGTAAGTATGCCGAGTAATATTTTTGCAACCACAGGAACCAACGTTTCTATTTTGTTTTTAGATAAAGAAAACAGCAAAGGTGATATTGTCCTGATGGATGCTTCCAAACTGGGGACTACCGTGAAAGAAGGCAAGAACCAAAAAACATTATTATCACCAAAAGAAGAAGATTATATTATTGATACGTTTAATAACCACGAAGCTAAAGAAGATTTCTCGGTAGTAGTTTCTTATGACGATATCAAAGCCAAAAACTACTCCTTGAGTGCCGGACAGTATTTTGAAGTAAAAATTGAATATACGGATATTTCACCAGCGGCATTTGAAGCCAAAATGAAAACTTTTGAAAGCAATTTGAGTGCGCTTTTCAGCGAAAGTAAAAAATTAGAAGCAGATATTAAGTTTCAATTAAATACTTTGAAGTATGAATAAAGTATTTAAATATGTTCCAATAACTGATTTACTTGAAACAATAATTGATAATAGAGGGAAAACTGTACCCACAAGTGAAAAAGGTATTCCATTAATTGCTACTAATTGTATAAAACATTCCAGTATATATCCAACTTTAGAAAAAGTTAGATATGTAAATGAAGAAACTCATACTAATTGGTTTAGAGCACATTTAGAACCTAATGATATATTATTTGTAAATAAAGGCACTCCTGGAAGAGTATGTTTAGTTCCTGATCCCGTAAGTTTCTGTGCGGCTCAAGATATGATGGCTTTTAGATGCAATGATGATTTAATTGATTACAAATACTTATTTGCCGTTTTACGTTCTGACGAAATACAAAAAAAAATTGAAAATAATCACGTAGGACTTGTAATTCCTCATCTTAGAAAACAAGATTTATCAAGTATACTAATCCCAATTAGAGATAGAAAAGAACAAGAATTAATTGGAAATTTTTATGTTTCTCTTTCAGAAAAAATAGAACTCAATAATCGCATCAATGCAGAGTTAGAAGCGATGGCAAAAACGCTTTATGATTATTGGTTTGTACAGTTTGATTTTCCTGATGCTAATGGAAAACCTTATAAAACTTCTGGAGGAAAAATGGTTTGGAATGAGGAGTTGAATAGAGATGTTCCTGAGGGGTGGGAAGTTGAAACTATTAATGAATATGCAGACTTTAAAAATGGTAAAGGTATCAAGAAAGAACATCTTAATGATACAGGACAATTTGCTGTTTATGGTTCTAATGGAATTGTCGGAAGGACTGATCACGTGTTATTTTCAGAACCTGTAATTGCAATTGGAAGGGTTGGTGCAAATTATGGAGAAGTTCATTACTCTTTAGATAAATGTTGGATTTCGGATAACTCTATTACAGCACAACCAGTTAAAAAAGAATATTTTTGGTGGTTAATTCTCATACTTAAAAATATAAATTATTCAAATATAGCAGGTGGTTCAGCTCAACCATTAATAACTCAAGGGCAATTAAAAGCATTGCCGATTGCTGTTTCAAATAATTTTTTAATTGAAGATTTTCATAGAATAATTGATTCTTCATATTTAAAATTAAACAAAAACATAAAAGAAAACCAAGAACTCGCTTCGCTTCGCGATTGGTTGTTGCCTATGTTGATGAATGGTCAGGTTAGTGTGGGTGATGTTGCCGAAGAGTTGGGAATGGTTGCGGAGGAAAGTGCACGTTATGGAAAATAAAAGTACACATCCTGAGATCACATTGAAACTACAGTCAGGAGGAATGATTGAATTTGAAAAAACGGGAATCCTACCTAATTATTTGGTATTCACTTCCCGAGAACTCCGCAAAACATGGCGTTTAAAACTAAAAGCAGATACACAAAATGGGGTTTTAAAAGTGAATGGGCAAATTACATTTCATTATTTTTTTGATGGTTTAGGATGTAAAATTCAATCTTTAAAGGATGGTACAATAACTGAAGGATGGGAAATTGAAGAAATATTGATGGAGTTGAGAGATTAATTATCGTATAGGTTTGGTAATATTAAGGTAAGTGTTAGTAAGGTTTAGAGAGAGTTAAGAATGGTTGCGGAGAGTACAGA
>NZ_MTCA01000068.1:0-15113 GCF_002150205.1 Flavobacterium sp. FPG59
TGTTTCTTCTGTTATTTCTATCCAATCTTTTTTAGACATCGCCAATACATCTGGATTTGGATTAAAAAGAGGTTCACTGTGTGGCTTTGAAAATTTGTTCCAAGGACAAACGTCTTGACACACATCACAACCAAAAGCCCAGTCATTAAACATTCCTTTAAACTCCGTTGGGATATTCTCTTTTAATTCAATTGTAAAATAGGATATACATTTACTTCCATCAACTACATATGGAGCAACAATAGCATTAGTAGGACAACTATCAATACATGCAGTGCAGGCACCACAATGATCTGTAGTGGGCGAATCATATTCTAATTCTAAATCTATTATTAACTCGGCAATGAAATAAAAAGAACCTACTTTTTTAGTCAATAGGTTACTGTTTTTTCCTATCCAACCTAAACCACTTTTAGCAGCCCATGCTTTATCTAAAACTGGAGCAGAATCTACAAAAGCACGCCCAGAAACAGCACCAATATTAGTTTGAATAGAATGGATAAGCTCTCTCAATTTTCCTTTTATGACGTCATGGTAGTCTAAACCATAGGCATACTTCGAAATTTTAAAACTATCTTGGTTTTGAAATTCATTAGGATAATAATTAAGTAATAATGAGACAACACTTTTTGAATCTTCAACAAGAAGAGTAGGATCTAATCTTTTATCAAAATTATTTTCCATGTAAGCCATCTTTCCATGATGGTTTAAATTTAGCCAATTTTCAAGACGTGGAGCTTCTGTCTCAAGAAACTCAGATTTAGAAATACCGCAAGACATGAAACCAAGTCTAGAAGCCTCGTCCTTAATAAAATTTGTATACTTCGATCTAGTTTGAATAATTGTAATTTTAAAGAATTCTAAAATAAACCACCCTGAATATTCGTTTTAATTTTACCCAAATGTCTATACGCTTTATCAGTAACCTCTCTACCTCTTGGAGTCCTCATAATGAAACCTTCTTGAATTAAAAAAGGTTCATAAACCTCCTCAATAGTTTCACTACTCTCTGAAACTGCAGTTGCCAGAGTACTCAAACCAACAGGACCTCCTTTAAATTTATCAATAATGGTATTCAAAATTTTATTATCCATTTCATCTAGTCCAAAAGCATCTACATTCAAAGCTTTTAAAGCATAACGAGCAATTTCTATATCAATAGAACCATTGCCTTTAATTTGAGCAAAATCACGTACACGTCTCAGCAAAGCATTGGCTATACGAGGTGTACCTCTACTCCTACCTGCTATTTCAATAGCCGCTTCCATAGAAATTGGCATTTTAAAAATTGCAGCACTTCTTTCAACAATAGTAGTAAGCAATTCTGTAGTGTAATATTGCAAACGAGAGGATATTCCAAATCTAGCTCTCATAGGTGCCGTAAGCAGCCCAGAACGGGTAGTTGCACCAATAAGGGTGAAAGGATTCAAATTGATCTGTACCGTGCGCGCATTGGGCCCAGATTCAATCATAATGTCAATTTTAAAATCTTCCATTGCAGAGTATAAATACTCTTCAACAATAGGAGAAAGCCTGTGAATTTCGTCAATAAAAAGTACATCACGCTCTTCAAGATTTGTAAGCAAACCTGCAAGGTCTCCTGGCTTATCAAGTACAGGTCCAGAAGTTATTTTTATTCCAACTTGAAGTTCATTCGCAAGTATATTGGCAAGAGTAGTTTTTCCAAGTCCTGGAGGACCGTGAAAAAGAGTGTGATCAAGAGCTTCATTTCTTTGGTTGGCTGCTTGTACAAAGACCTTTAGATTTTCTAAAACTTGATCTTGTCCAGCAAAATCATCAAAGGATAAAGGGCGAAGCTTCCTTTCGATATCGAAATCTTCAAGATTATAATTGTTACCAGTAGGATCTAGATTCTCATTCATAGTACAAAGATAATAAAGAGGAACTTAGAGAAAACACTTCCTCAAATAAAAAAATAAAAAAAGCCTCTACAAAGTAGAGGCTTAAATATTAGTGATGAAGAACCTGTTCTCCAGGTTTCATTGGTACATTTTGTGGTACGAAATCCTCTTCATGATTAGGATTACTGTAGTCATATGGCCAACGGTGAACTTCAGGAATCTCACCTGGCCAGTTACCGTGAATGTGTTCAACTGGAGCAGTCCATTCTAAAGTATTAGATTTCCATGGATTCATAACTGCTTTTTTACCGTAGAAAATACTACTAAAGAAATTATATAAGAAAACCAATTGAAAAGCACCACCAACAAGAGCAAACGTTGTAATTAAAACATTTACGTTTTGTAAATCATCAAATAAAGGGAAATTAGTATTGGTGTAATAACGTCTTGGTAAACCAGCTAAACCTATAAAATGCATAGGAAAAAATACACCATAAGCACAAATAGCAGTAACCCAGAAGTGAATATAACCTAAGTTCTTATTCAACATTCTTCCAAACATTCTTGGAAACCAGTGATAAATACCAGCAAACATTCCATAAAGAGCACTAATACCCATTACTAAGTGAAAGTGAGCTACAACAAAATAAGTGTCGTGAACATTAATATCTAATGTACTATCACCAAGAATAATACCAGTTAAACCACCAGTAATAAAAGTTGATACCAAACCAATAGAAAATAACATGGCAGGATTTAGCTGTAAGTTACCTTTCCACAACGTAGTGATATAATTGAATGCTTTAACTGCAGATGGAATTGCAATCAATAAGGTCGTAAAAGTAAACACGGAACCTAGGA
Organism: Flavobacterium sp. FPG59; assembly: GCF_002150205.1. Lineage (NCBI taxonomy): Bacteria > Pseudomonadati > Bacteroidota > Flavobacteriia > Flavobacteriales > Flavobacteriaceae > Flavobacterium > Flavobacterium sp. FPG59. Next base: position 2,724 of record NZ_MTCA01000068.1, read on the forward strand.
AAGGATTCATTCCTGAGATAAACATGTGGTGACCCCAAACTATTGTTGATAAGAAAGCAATTGCAAGAATTGACATAATCATTGCTCTGTAACCAAAAATTGGTTTACGAGAATTTGTTGCAATAACTTCAGAAGTAATACCTAATGCAGGTAATAATACAATGTAAACTTCAGGATGTCCTAGGAACCAAAATAAGTGCTCAAATAAAACAGGAGAACCACCTTGGTAATGTAATACTTCACCAGCTATGTAAATATCAGATAAGAAGAAAGAAGTACCAAAACTTCTATCAAAGATCAACAATAATGCAGCGGATAAAAGTACCGGGAAAGAAACAATACCAATAATAGCTGTAACAAAGAAAGCCCAAATAGTCAAAGGCAACCTTGTCATAGTCATACCCTTAGTTCTTAAGTTAATAACCGTAACAACATAATTCAAAGACCCCATTAAAGAAGAAGCAATAAACAATGCCATAGAAACTAACCAAAGTGTCATACCCATTCCAGATCCAGGTATAGCTTGTGGTAAAGCACTCAATGGAGGGTAAATTGTCCACCCAGAAGAAGCAGGACCTGCTTCAACAAAAAGAGAACTGATCATCACAATACTTGATAAAAAGAACAGCCAGTATGAAACCATGTTCATAAAACCTGAGGCCATATCTCGAGCACCAATTTGAAGCGGAATTAATAGATTACTAAACGTACCACTCAATGCAGCAGTAAGTACAAAGAAAACCATTATGGTTCCATGAATAGTAACTAAGGCAAGGTAAATATCATTTGCCATAACTCCATCAGGAGCAAATTTATCACCTAATAAAATATTAAATATTTTAAAAGATTCTTCTGGCCATGCTAGTTGCATTCTAAATAACAACGACATACCAACACCAATGATACCCATGAAAATACCTGTAATCAAGTACTGCTTGGCGATCATTTTGTGATCTATACTAAAAATATATTTAGTAATAAAAGTGTCTTTGTGGTGGTGTTCGTGTTCGTGATCTATAGCGTGATCGTGACCTTCTGCTGACATATATTTATACTTTAAATTTTCTTAATAATTATTTAGCCGCCATTACAGCAACATCATCTTTTTTTGCACTACTACTGTCAACTGCTTTTGTATCACCAGTTGCAGCTGGAGCAGCCAATGAAGCTTTAACTTCATTTACTACAGTTGTTTTATCTTTCAACCAAGCTTTATAATCTTCTGGAGTATCAACAATAATTTTCATTTGCATATTGTAGTGCGATGCACCACAAATTTTATTACACAACAAAAGATAATCAAAAGTGTATGGATCAAGAGCGGGTTCACCTTTAGCTACTAATGCCTCACTTTTCTTAGCTCTTAAAGCATTAATATTAGCAACTTTTTCTACCATAAAAGGTAATTCTCTATACTCAGAGGTAGTGTAAATAGGTTCAAAAGCGAATTGTGTAACCATACCAGGAACGCAATTCATTTGAGCTCTAAAATGTGGCATGTAAGCAGAGTGCAATACATCTTGAGATCTCATTTTAAAAAGAATCTTTTTACCCTTAGGAATATGCAATTCAGTAACAACAATATCATCTTGTGAATATGGATCTGCTAAGTCTATACCAACAGCATTAACACCTTCTATATATCTAACATTAGCTTTACCTAATACATTATCCTCACCAGCATACCTAGCTTTCCAGTTAAATTGTTGTGCGTATAATTCAATAACAACAGTATCCTCATCCTCATCAACAAACATAATGTTTGTCCATGCATATAAACCGTACAATATAAGACCAGCTAAAACAACCGCAGGTATGATACTCCAAACAGCTTCCAATTTGTTATTGTCAGCAAAAAACAAAGCCTTTTGTCCTTCTTTACCTCTATATTTAAAAGCAAAATAATGAACTAAAACCTGAGTTATAGCTTGAACAATAAAGATTAACACCCAAGTGATATTCATCAAATTGTCTACTTGGCCACCATGAGCAGAAGCAGGAGTGTGCAATACTAAATGTCCCCATTTAAATAATCCATAAATGGAAAATATATAAATAAAGGCTAAAAAACCAAACATTAAATAACCCTGAACATTATTGTCATTATCATTTGCGATTTCTGAACTGTCCGGAGAAGATCCAACTTGCGTTAGGTCGAAGATTTTAGTCAATTGCCATAAAGCAATAGCTAATAAAACTAAAACTATAATTACTAACAAACTTGTCATCTGTTTTTTTCTTTAAAAATTAATAATGAAAATGTTTACTTTCCTCAATAAACGGATTTCTTTTTGCTAGCAAAGGAGATTTAGATAAAGCAGTAAATACTACATAAATAAATAAACCTAGGAAGAAAAGGATGGAAGCTATTTCAGATACACCGATAGACCAACTGTCACCAACCGTACCTGGCATAATCATATTGAAAAAATCTAAATAATGACCCATTAAGATAACAATACCAGCCATTACAATAACCCAAGAAATTCTCTTAAAATCTGTATTGATCAATATTAACAATGGGAACAAGAAATTCATAACAACTGCTCCAAAGAATGGCAAATTATATAATTGAATTCTAGTTATAAAATATGTTACCTCCTCAGGAATGTTAGCATACCAGATTAGCATAAACTGTGAGAACCAAAGATAAGTCCAAAAAACACTTAAACCGAACATAAATTTAGCTAAATCATGAATGTGACTATTATTAACAAATTCTAGGTAACCTCTTGACTTTAAATACAATGTAACTAATGCTATGGTAGTAACACCACTTACAAAGAAACTTGCAAAAACATACCATCCAAATAAAGTACTAAACCAGTGTGGATCAATTGACATAATCCAATCCCACGACATTATAGATTCAGAAACGATGAAAAAGACAAGAAACATCGCTGATAACTTAAAATTCTTCTTATACAACAAATCATCATTAGCCTCATCTTGAGCAAGACAATTCTTTCTTGAATAATATTGATAAAGAGACCAACCAGTTAAAAATATAGCAGCTCTAACAATCCAAAAAGGAAAGTTTAAATAACCAGTTTTATTAGCAATAAGTTTATCAGTTGCAACTACTTCAGGATCTAACCATATAAACATATGATTAAAATGCAAACCACATAAAATCAACAACACGAAAAATAAAGCAGCTCCTACAGGTAAGTAAGATGTAATACCTTGCATAACTCTAAAAAGAACAGGAGACCAACCCGCTTGAGCAACTTGCTGGATTGCATAAAAAACTAAAACACCTAATGAAACAAGCATAAAAAATATACAGGCAACATATAAAGCAGACCAAGGCTTATTTTGCAATTGATGTAATACATGATTTAAGTGCTCAGTGTGTTCATCATCAGATGAAACTTCATGTTTTTGTGAAGATGTCTTAGCCTCAACATGTTTTTCCTCTGTTGAACCATGAACTTCATGAGAATTAGCTTCATTAGTACTTCCATGCTCTTTCTTAACAGCGTGTGTACCATGACTATCAGCAGCAAGAATTTCTTCTACTTCTTTAATATCTTTTGGTGCAGTGTAAAAACCATAACCTATGCCTAAAAAACCAATGGCCATTAAGACAAATGAAAAAGTTTTTAATTTACTTGAAAATGTATACATATCTATTACGATCAGTTTGTTCAACAATTATAATTCACTTTTTAATTTTAGAACATAGTCAGTAACTAACCAACGCTCCTGGGCACTCAACTGATTTGCATGTGAACCCATTGAATTCAAACCATAAGTTATAACATGAAAAACACTACCCTCAGTAATAACTCTATCTTTATAACTTGGAACTCCAAGAAATTTTTCACGTTCAACTAACTTACCTTTACCGTTACCAGAAGCACCATGGCAACTGATACAATAAATTTCATACAACTCTTTACCTTTTTCTATATTTCTACCTAATGAATCAAGTGGTGATTTTAAGTTAGCTTTAGCCAACTCATAACCAGCAGTACTATTTTCATACTCGTAAGGTACAAAACCTCTTTTCAATGAACCTTTTGCAGGTAATTGTGCTTCTTGACCATTTTTAAACGCATCAGACTCTGAATAGGTCTCATAACCTAAAGACTCATACATATTTGGAAAATACTGATAGTTCGGTGCCTTATTATCATGGCAAGATGAAACTAAAATTACGATACCAAATAATAGTGCTATTTTATATATGCTTTTCATAACTATAATTAATGCTTATCTATTACTTTAACTTCAACCGCACCTGTATTTTGAAAGAATGAAACTAATTCTTCTTCGTTATCATGTACAGCAACTTCCATTAAAAAATGGTCATCTGTAGTCCTTACATCTGGATTCTCAGCTTCCTTAAAAGGCCATAATTTACTTCTCATATAAAAAGTAATAACCATCAAGTGAGCTGCAAAAAATACAGTAAGCTCAAACATAATTGGCACAAATGCAGGCATATTTTCAATATAACTGAAACTTGGCTTACCACCAATATCTTGAGGCCAATCTTGAATCATGATATAATTCATCATTGCAGTTGCTACCGAAATTCCAACACAACCATACAAGAAAGCGCAAATAGCTAATCTTGTTGGGGCTATCCCCATAGCTTTATCCAAACCGTGAACAGGAAATGGACTAAAAACTTCTTCAATATGATGATGAGCTGCTCTAGTTTTCTTTACTGCGTCCATCAAAATATCATCGTCATTATAAATGGCGTATATTACTTTATTACTCATGATGTGAATCTTTATTTGCTTCTCTTGCGCGTTTGTAATTATCTCCAGTTGCTTTTAAAATAGTTTTAACTTCAGCTTGTGCAATAACCGGGAATGTTCTTGAATAAAGAAGGAACAACACAAAGAAAAAACCAATTGTACCAATGAAGATACCTATATCAACAAAGGTAGGTGAAAACATAGTCCAAGAAGATGGTAAATAATCTCTATGCAAAGAGGTAACAATAATTACAAATCTTTCAAACCACATTCCAATATTTACAACAATAGATATTATGAATGAAAACATAATACTCGTACGTAACTTTTTAGACCACATGAACTGAGGAGAAAATACATTACAAGTCATCATTGCCCAATATGCCCACCAGTAAGGTCCAGTAGCTCTGTTTAAGAAAGCATATTGTTCGTACTCTACTCCAGAATACCATGCAACAAAAAGCTCAGTAATATAAGCAACACCAACAATAGAACCTGTAATCATGATTACGATATTCATCAATTCGATATGTTGAACCGTGATATAAGCTTCAAGATTAGAAACTTTTCTCATAATAATAAGCAAGGTATTCACCATCGCAAATCCAGAGAAAACGGCTCCAGCAACGAAGTATGGAGGAAATATAGTAGTATGCCAACCTGGAATAACCGATGTAGCAAAGTCCATCGATACAATAGTGTGTACTGACAATACAAGAGGAGTAGCTAAACCAGCAAGAACAAGCGAAACTTCCTCAAAACGTTGCCAATCTTTTGCTCTACCACTCCAACCAAAACTTAAAATTGAATAAACTCTTTTATTAAAAGGAGTTACAGCACGATCTCTAAGCATTGCAAAATCTGGTAATAAACCTGTCCACCAGAAAACTAATGATACAGATAAATAAGTAGAGATTGCAAATACATCCCAAAGTAAAGGTGAATTAAAATTTACCCATAATGATCCAAATTGATTTGGTATTGGTAAAACCCAGTACGCTAACCAAGGACGACCCATGTGGATGATTGGGAATAAACCTGCCTGAATAACTGAGAAAATAGTCATTGCTTCAGCTGAACGGTTAATTGCCATTCTCCATCTTTGACGGAAAAGTAAAAGCACGGCTGATATAAGTGTACCGGCGTGACCAATACCAACCCACCAAACGAAGTTAGTAATATCCCAAGCCCAACCTACTGTCTTGTTTAAACCCCATGTACCAATACCTGTAGATACAGTGTATACGATACATCCAAGTCCCCAAAGGAAGGCTATTAATGCAATTGAAAACACAATCCACCAATGTTTATTTGCCTTACCTTCAACAGGTGCGGCTACGTCTACAGTTACATCATGATAAGTTTTATCACCTATAACTAAGGGTTTTCTAATGGTTGCTTCGTAGTGAGACGACATAATCCTTTATATTGATTCTTAATTAATTTTTTTTGTACTAAGTATTTCTAACTTTAACATGATAAATCACATTAGGTTTAGTTCCAACATGTTCTAATAAATGATACATTCTATCATCAGCAGCAAGTTTTGCAACTTCAGCATCTTTATCATTTACATCTCCAAAAATCATAGCTCCTGTAGAACATGCATTTGAACAAGCAGTTTGGAATTCGCCATCAACAATTGATCTTCCTTCTCTTTTGGCTTTAAGGATAGTTGCTTGTGTCATTTGAATACACATAGAACATTTCTCCATAACACCTCTTGAACGAACATTAACATCTGGATTTAAAACCATACGCCCTAGATCATCATTCATGTGATAATCAAATTCACTGTTTTTGTTATACAAGAACCAGTTAAAACGACGTACTTTATAAGGACAGTTGTTAGCGCAATAACGCGTACCAACACATCTGTTATAAGCCATGTGGTTTTGACCTTGACGAGAGTGTGAAGTTGCAGCAACTGGACAAACCGTTTCACAAGGCGCGTGGTTACAGTGCTGACACATAACAGGCTGGAAAGAAACTTGAGGATTATCTCCTGCTTTTTCCATTTCATTAAATGTAGACAAAGAACTTGTTAAACCAGCAATATTTTCTTTTCTTTCATTATCTCCCTCAAAAGTACTTTCTGATGAATAGTATCTGTCAATACGCAACCAGTGCATATCTCGACTTCTTCTAACTTCAGCTTTACCTACAACAGGAACGTTATTTTCAGCATGACAAGCGATAACACAAGCTCCACAACCTGTACAAGCATTTAAATCTATTGAAAGATTAAAATGATGACCAGTTGAACGATCAAATGAATCCCATAAATCAACTTTAGTAGCCTCAACTTCTTTATGATCCAAAGAAACTATAGGTTGTTCATTCCAAATATGAGCATCTTTGGTATTGAAGATTTCAAGAGAAGTTTCTTTAATAATATCACCTCTACCCATTAATGTCTTTTGACTTTGAACACAAGCAAACTCATGTTCTCCGTCAGCTTTGGCTAATGTAATAGATTGAACATTATTGAAACCTTTATATAAAGAGTAAGCGTTTAAACCTACCATCATTTCTTCTTTCAAAGCAGCTTTACGACCATAACCTAAAGCTAAACCTACAGTTCCAACAGCTTGACCAGGTTGTACAATAACAGGTACATTTTCAAGTTTTAAACCATCTGCAGTAGTAATTGTAGCATAACTTCCGTTTAAACCTCCGTTAGCAACAATCTCATTAGACAATTCATATTTAATTGAATCAGCATTAGATACAGTTACATAATTATCCCAAGACACTCTTGTGATAGGATCTGGAAACTCTTGTAACCATGGGTTATTTGCTTGTTGCCCATCACCTAAACCTGTTTTAGTATACAATACTAATTCAAGACCTTGAGATGACTTAGAAGCAGATAAAGCATTTGCAGCTGCAGAATAATCAGCACTTCCAGAACCTACCGTTGGTACAGAAGAAACAAAAACACCATCATGCAATACTTTATTCCAAGATGATCCTGAAATAATTGAAGAACTAGTATTTTTAATATAATCATAAAAAGAACCTACAGTTCCGTTTAATGACAACAAAACATCTTGAAATTGTTTTGTATTGAAAAGCGGACGAATAGTTGGCTGAGTCAAAGAATAACTTCCTTTAACCAGACTTAAGTCATTCCAAGATTCTAAATAATGAGGAACAGCAGCAGCTACTGTAGACAACAAAGCTGTTTCATCTTCTTTCAAAGAGAATGCTACAGATGTTTTAACTTTCTTTAAACCTTCTTGAAAACTTACACTATCTGATAAAGTATAAACAGGATTCACACCACTCATGATAAGAGTATGAACTTTTCCCGCTTTCATATCAGCTACTAATTGAGATACATTAGATGCTGAACCTTTTCTAATTTGTCTTAAACCTGCAGTAACAAATGAATCACTAGCAAGAGCTTGATTTATAGCCAAAACTAATAATTGAGCATTTTTATCTTGAATTCCAGAAACTAAAACACCTTTACTTCCAGCTGCTCTTAACTGCTGTGCAGCTTTGGTAACTTCTGATTTAAATTTATCTTCAAGTTTAACTGCAACTGAAGAACCTGTAACAATATTGTATATATGAACTAAAGCTTGCTTTTGTGCTGAAACAGACATCGGCAAACGCTTATCAGCAGCAGCACCAGACAAAGTCATATTAGACTCTAATTGGAAATGACGTGACATTTTTCCAGCTTTTGGTATTCTGCCTTTGGCATAACCAGTATCAAAACTTCCTCCTTGCCAATCTCCAAGAAAATCTGCTCCTACAGAAACAATCAAAGAAGCTTTAGAAAAATCATAATCCACTAATGCTCTTTCACCATAAACCGTTTCAAATGCATCAAGAGCTTCAGACTCTGACACCGCATCATAGATTACATGCTTAGAATTAGGATTTTTTGATACGAATTCAGAAATCAACCTTTCAGTAGATGGACTAGCTAATGTATTTGTTAAAAGAACAACCTGTCCTCCTTTAACTTTTGCATCTGCAATACTAGATTTAATCTTAGCATCAACAGCAGACCAAGTTGAATCTTTCCCCTCAATCTTTGGTTCTTTAAGACGCATACTATCATACAAAGATAAGATAGATGCATGAATCCTTGCATTAGCTGTGAATTTAGCACCAGCAATAGTATTGTTATCAATTTTTATAGGACGTCCTTCTCTGGTTTTCACCAAAAGATTTGCAAAATCAAATCCGTCAAAAACTGAAGTAGCATAATAATCAGCAACTCCAGGAATAATTTGCTCAGGTTGAAGAACGTATGGTATTGATTTATTAACAGGACCCTCACATGCTGCTAAAGTAGCAGCAGCAGTACTAAAACCAACGTACTTTAAGAAATCACGACGTGATGTTGAAGAAGATGATAATGCATCACCATTACCTAAAAATTCATCAGTAGGAATTTCTTCAACAAATTCGTTATTTCTTAGCGCCTCAACAATAGAACTATTTTGGTCTAGTTCCTCAACACTTTTCCAGTATTTTTTGTTTGATGACATATATAAATATTAAAATCTTAATAATTTGATTAATAGTGGCATTTACCACACTCTAAACCACCCATTTGCGCGGCAGTCAACTTATCTACACCATATTTTTTTGAAAGCTCTTCATGGATTTTAGTGTAATATTCATTACCCTCCATTTTAACTTCAGTTTTTCTATGACAATCAATACACCAACCCATTGTTAATGGAGCAAACTGTTTTTGAATCTCATATTCTTCAACCGGACCGTGACAAGTTTGACATTCAATACCACCAACAGTTACGTGTTGAGAGTGATTAAAGTAAACAAAGTCAGGCAAGTTGTGAATACGAACCCATTTAACTGGTTGTGTTTTTCCAGTATATGATTGAGTCGCTTGATCCCAACCAACAGCCTTATATAATTTTTGTATCTCTCCGTCATAAAATGCTTTACTGTACTCAGGCGTTGCTGTAGTTTCAGCAACTTCTGCAATATTCTTGTGACAGTTCATACACACATTAAGCGATGGAATACCTCCATTTTTACTAACACGTGCAGCAGAGTGACAGTATTTACAGTTAATTTCATTATCGCCAGCGTGAATTCTATGCGAGTAATGTATTGGCTGAATAGGCTCATACCCTTGATCAACACCTACTTGCATAAAGAAACCATAAACATAATATGCACTTGTAAGAAGTAAGAATATAACAGTTACCAAAATCAAAAATTGATTTTTAGCAAAGGCTTGCCAAATTGGCGTTGTTTTAGCTTTTGGCTCAACAACTACACCGTTTGCTTTTGCAACTTTAGTAAGAACTTTGTTTACCAAAACTAACATTACTACCAACACTACTAATACTAGTGCAAGAGCAGCTAATATAAGATTGTTTGAAATACCACTATCAGCAACTGGTCCACCAGGAACTGCAGCAGAACCTCCAGCAGGTGGAGCAGCAACATCAACTTTAGGCTCAGAAGTGTAAGCAATGATATTATCAATATCAGCGTTTGACAATTGAGGAAAAGCAGTCATTACTGACTTGTTGTTTTCTTCAAAAACCTTAACCGCTTGAGCATCACCTGACTTTATCAAGTCTGAACTGTTTTTCACCCATTTGTAAAGCCATGCCATTTCATACTTACTAGCAACACCTCTAAGTGCAGGCCCCGTAGCTTTAGCATCTAACTTGTGACATGCAGCACAATTTGCATTAAACAATTCTTTACCTTTAGCAGCATCTCCACCAGAAGCAGCAGCAGGAGCTGCGGCCGCATCAGGAGCAGCAACAGCGGCAGCTTCTTGAGCAAATGAAGTGAAAGAGAAAATTAACGATAAGGCTACGCCTAAAAATAATTTTCTTGTGATCGAATTATGGTTACCCACCTTTTTCATATAGTATAATGATTATCTACTAAAAATTGGCACAGTCTTTACTAATAGACTTAGAAGAACTGCTCCTTTGTTTAAAATATTGGACAAAAATACGATATAAGAACTATTCTCAAAACCCTAAAATAGTCTTAATTCCAATTTATATTTATTCTAAATAACATATTTGATTTGGTATTAAACACTAAATATTAATTTTGCATAAAAACATACACATTATGAGAAATTTAAGCCTGAAAGCTACACTTATCACTATTATTTCAACAGCATTTTTTCATTCGAAATCAACTGCGCAACAGCAAAATATTTCCATAAAACAAGACTCAAAATTTGAGCAACTACTTACAGAAAAAAGAAAAACAAATCAATCAAACACTGTAAATGACCGTTTTAAAATTCAAATCTACAGTGGCGACAGCGAGAAGGCAAAATCAATATTAAATGAATTTAGACAAGAGTTTAATAACATTGAGGGAACCATTGTATTCTTTGCCCCAAATTATAAAGTTTGGATAGGGAATTTCAAATCTAGAATAGAAGCTGAAAGACATATAATAGTCATCAAAAAAAAATATCCAAATCTTAATTTGATTCGCCCAAACAAATAAAAGATTATACAAAAACTAAAAGCATATCAAGTAAAGCCGTTCATTTTGAATGGCTTTTTTGCTTTATACAAAGAAGAAAAAAAGGTAATGTGGTCAAAAATAGTTGGTAATTTTTAATTTTAGATTAGTTAAATTAGCTCAGTCAAATTGAAGAGGACATTGGCTCTGCTGAGGAGCAACCAATTAGCAATAGATTTGATACATATACGAAAAATGAGGGCAGTTTATCTGCCCTTTTTTATACATTTTTTGGTATGTCTAATGGCTAAGAAAACCTACTTGTTGTTTTGATTTTTGTAATACAAATACCATTTCAAAAAGTTCTTGCGGTTGGCTAAACTTAATCCTCTATGAACATTCAAATTACCTTTTAAATGTCCAAAAAAAGATTCTAAAGAATTTGTTGTATTGGGTATTTTGTCATCCTGTAAATAGAGAAACATATTGGGTAATGCTTTTTTAATTACAGTAAATGATCTTCTAACCATTTTATGGGTATACCAATATCTTCCAGTTTCCATATTATGTGATTTTTGATTAATAAAATCCCGATATTCTTCTTCCCATTGAATGAGTTCAATAAGCCATAATTGTCGTTTATATTCAGAATCAATATGATGGATTTTGACAACTATTTGCTTAAGTTCAAAACCAGATTTGTGCTTTGGATGCTGAGTAATCCATATTCTGCACATTCTTGATATATGCACCAAACATCTTTGAAAAGGCACTTTTGGACACACTTTTTTAATAGCTTTTATTGAGTATTTATCTCCATCCGATGTGATGCTCTTTATTTTAATTCCTAGTTTCAATAAATTCTGTAAGTCTTCTGCAATCTCCTCAAAATGTTCTCCATTGGTCATTCTATAAAGTTGCGTTGACCTTAAATGAAAGTTCCTATAAACAACCAAACAGATATCATTTGGAAAATAGGTTCCATCCAGGACTAAATAAATTTCATCAGCAGAGCTAAATTCTAAAACGGGTGCCTTATGCAACATTTTAGAAAAATAACGTTGTAATGTGCTCTTGCTATATCCAGATTCAAGTGATATCTTATCAAAAGTATCTTTGCCAATTATCCAATTTTTAAACCAAATTTCTTTGTTAGAATCTGAAACAGATTTATTGTTTGAAGTAAATAATTGACTGCAATCCTTACATTTAAAACGCTGCTTATTTTGTTGAA
>NZ_MTCA01000101.1:0-10268 GCF_002150205.1 Flavobacterium sp. FPG59
TCCCCATTTAATAGTTTGAAGACTTTTGCACGTTGGACAACGCTTTTTTTTGAGTTTTTCATAAATAAAAAAAGTTTATTGAAACGAATTTCAATAAACTTTTGGAAACATCATATTTTATAATGCTTTACAGCATTTTTACCAACTATTTTTGACTATTAAACCTCAAAAAAAAGCCCTACAATAGCAAAGTGCTGTTCTAGGGCTTTCTTGAATTCAATAACTAGGATTAGCCTTTTAATTTCTTTACTGGCTCTTGTTTTTTGTCCAGACCACGTTTTCTTAAAAGCGGCTCAATGCTAGGCTCAGCGCCACGGAAACGTTTGTATAAAACCATTGGATCCTCAGTTCCTCCTTTTTCTAACACATTTTCTCGGAATAATTTAGCTTTCTCTGGATTGAAAAGAGTTGTTGTTTTAAACGTCTCAAAAGCATCAGTATCTAAAACTCCTGACCAAATATAACTGTAGTACCCAGAAGAATATCCACCAGAAAAAATATGACTAAAATACGTACTGCGGTATCTAGGAATAATCGATGGAATTAAACCAATTTTTGTCATGGCTGCTTTTTCGAAAGCGTTGGCATCAACAGTAATGTCTTTGGTTTGCGAGTGGTATTCTAAATCCAATAAAGAAGCTGCTAAGTATTCAGTCGTTGTAAAACCTTGGTCAAAAGTCCCTGCTTTTTTTAGTTTGTTTACTAGCGTTTCTGGTATTACTGCTCCAGTTTGATAGTGTTTGGCATACATATTTAAAACCTCAGGCTCTACAGCCCAGTTCTCCATAATTTGCGATGGAAGTTCTACAAAATCTCTTGGAACACTAGTTCCTGCAAGACTTCTGTACGTTACATTAGACAATAAACCGTGCAATGAATGTCCGAATTCATGAAAGAAAGTGGTCACCTCATCAAAAGTTAACAATGCTGGCGCAGTTGCTGAGGGTTTTGTAAAATTACAAACGATAGAAACTACGGGAGCCACTCGCTTGCCATCAACCGTTTTTTGGCTGCGGTAGGATGTCATCCAAGCGCCGCCACGTTTAGACTCACGAGGATGAAAATCCATGTATAAAACTCCTAAGTGCGTTCCGTCTTTTTCTAAAACTTCCCAAACCGTTACATCTTCATGGTATTTTGGTACATCTGTTAAGGCTTTAAACTGAATTCCATATAACTTTTCGGTTACTTGAAAAACACCTTTGCGCACATTATCCAAACTGAAATAAGGTTTCAATTCTTCTTCGTCAAGATCAAAACGTTCTTTTCTGATTTTTTCGGTGTAATAACGCCAGTCGTATGGTTGAACTGCACCTTTAATACCATCTTTCACCATCATTTTTTGAATATCAGCGGCTTCTGTTTTGGCAATTTCAAGAGCTGGTTTCCACAAATCATTCAAGAGCTTGTTCACATTTTTAGGTGTCTTAGCCATTGATTCCTCCAAAACATAATCAGAGTGTGATTTGTACCCTAACAAACGTGCTTTTTGTCCACGTAAATTAGCTAGTGCAACCGCATTTGCTTTATTATCAAAAGCATCGTCATGATTGGCTCTAGTTTGGTAGGCATTCCAAATTTGTTGACGCAATTCTCTATTTGAACTGTATTGTAAAAATGGCATCACACTAGAATTAGATAGTGTAAAAACCCATTTGCCTTCTTTACCTTTTGCTTTCGCATCTGCGGCGGCGGCATCAATAAGTCCTTGAGGCAATCCAGCTAAATCTTTCTTAGCATCAATAACCAATTTATAGCTATTGGTCTGCGCCAAAATGTTTTGACCGTATTTTAAACTTGTCAAGGACAAATCACCGTTGATTTTGCGTAGTATTTCCTTATCTGAATTAGACAAATTAGCGCCGCTTCGAACAAAATCTTTATAGGCGTTGTCTAAAATTTTAGCTTGTTCTAAATTCAAACCCAAACTTTCTTTTTGGTTCCAAAGCGACTTTACTCTAGCAAATAATTTTTCGTTCAAGTAAATGTTATCGCGGTGCGCCGATAAATTAGGAGCTGTTTCTTTAGCGATATTTTGAATTTCCTTGTTGGTATTCGCAGAATTCAAATTAGAAAAAACGGTATTCACATTAGCTAACAATTCGCCTGCATTTTCCATTGCTAAAATGGTATTCTCAAAAGTAGCAGGTTGTGTATTATTTGCAATAGCATCAATTTCCGCTTGATGTTTCGCGATTCCTTCTAAAATAGCAGGTTTAAAATGCTCGTTCTTGATTTTGTCAAACGGCGGAACATTGAAAGGCGTGTTATAAGCCTGAAAAAATGGATTCATAGTTGTGTTTTCTTGTTTTTCTTGTGCTTGGATGGTGAGCATATTTCCGATGACTAGCATCAGAAAAAGGGATTTCTTTCTCATTTTAATTTGTTAATTAGTAACGTAAATTTAACTTAAATCCTGTTCATACACCAATCGACGCTTTGCCTTAACTTAATTTTATGATTAGGAAAACGGACTTCATACAAAGGATTTTACATTCTAATTTAAGTATTGAAATAAAATCAATACATTAGCTATTTAAATCACAAACCGAAATTATGAAAAAAATAACCGCTCTACTTTTTACAGTAACTACAGCCCTGCTATTAGTAAACTGTAAATCTGAAGATAAAAAGGAAGATTTTACTAACTTAACCAAAAGCTATTTTGATGATAAGAATGCGCTAGATCCATTGGGTGCAACCCAAAGTGGCCAAAACGAGTACAACGATCAGTTGCAATTTGAAATGACCGATAGTTACAGAAAAACGCAAGCGGCTTTTTTTGACAAATACCAAACAGAGTTGCAAAATTTTGACGTAGCGGATTTATCTGAAGAAGAAAAAAACAGTTACGAAATCATCAAATGGGAAATTGAAGTTGGAAAAGAAGTGTTAGAACAGCCAACTAATTTAATTCCGGTACATCAATTTTGGGGAACACACTTGACTATGGGTCAGTTTGCAGGTGGAACTGGCGCTCAGCCTTTTAAAACAGAAGAAGATTATACCAACTTTTTAAAACGAATGGACAAATATGCCGTTTGGATTGATTCGGCAATGGTGTACATGAAAAAAGGATTAGAGAAAGGAGTGGTTTTACCAAAAGCATTGACGGTAAAATTAATTCCGCAATTTGCAGAGATGGAAACTCCAAATATCGAAGACAATTTATTTTATTCGTCGATAAAATTAATGCCAGCATCGTTTCCTGAAAGCATCAAGAAAGACTTAACTGCAAAATATACGGCTACAATCACCACTAAATTGATTCCGCAATACAAGAAAATGGCTGATTTTCTGAACAAAGAATACCTGCCAGCATCAAGAGCAACAAGCGGAATAGGCAGTTTACCTTTTGGAAAAAAACTATATGCAGCTTATGTAAAACAATGGACTACTACCAATAAAACTCCCGAGGAAATTCATGAACTTGGATTGAAAGAAGTAGCGAGACTGACTGCTGAAATGGAAAAAGTAAAAGCACAAGTAGGTTTCAAAGGGACTTTAATCGAGTTTTTTGAAGAAGTAAGAAACAAGAAAGAATTAAAACCTTTCACCAAACCAGAGGAAGTTATTGCTAACTTTAACAGTATTTACACCCGCATTAAACCTAATGTTGACAAGCTATTTGCTTTACAGCCAAAAACAAAATTCGAGGTAAGACGTACCGAAGCTTTTAGAGAGCAAACCGCTAGTGCCGAGTACAATCAAGGAACAGCAGATGGAACGCGTCCAGGGATTTTTTATGTTCCGATACCGAATGTAAAAGAATACAACATGTATGGCGACGAAGATTTGTTTTTGCACGAAGCCATTCCGGGACATCACTTTCAAATTTCTTTACAGCAAGAAAACAAAAATCTTCCTGATTTTAGAAAATTCAATTGGTTTGGTGCGTACGGCGAAGGTTGGGCTTTATACACCGAAAGTCTAGGTAAAGAGTTAGGTTTATACCAAGATCCGTATCAATATTTTGGAATGCTAGGCAACGAAATGCACCGTGCGGTACGTTTAGTAGTTGATACTGGTTTACATTCGAAAGGCTGGACAAGAGAACAGGCCATTAAATATTCCTTAGCCAACGAAGCTGAAAGTGAAGCGAGTATTATTCCTGAAATAGAGCGCTACATGGCTATTCCAGGTCAAGCTTTGTCTTATAAAATTGGACAGTTGAAAATAATGGAGCTTCGCAAAAAAGCCGAAACTAAAATGGGCACTAAATTTGATATTAAAAAGTTCCATGAAAAAGTATTGGAGTCAGGTGTGATGCCGCTTGCTTTATTGGAACAAAAAATTAATGAGTGGATTAACGTCAAAAAATAAATATTATGAAAAAATTATTAATTAGCAGTGTATTATGCATGTTTGCTTTTTCGGCAAATGCGCAACTTATTATGGATGCGCTAGACCCAACCGCATCTGGCACTTTGTTTAGAAACGATGTAATGAACAAGAAAGATTTGTCTGAAATCAAGGGGTCAGCTTATATTGTTGATGAATTTAGACTAGCAGATGTAGCTGGAATAAAACAACAAATCATGGTGCGTTACAATGCAATGACTGACATGATTGAGGTAGAAACTCCAAAAAAGGAAGTTTTTTCATTAATGAAAAAAGAACCTTTCAATACGATTACTATCATTCCGTTTACCGATAAAATTAAACTATTGAATTACAAAACTAAAGAAACTGAAATATACGGCTATTTAGTGGAGTTGTTTAATGCCAACAAAATAGCTTTATACAGAAGAGATCGTGTAATTTTACAAAAAGGAAAAGAAGCTTTAAACACCTATTCACCAGCTGTCCCAGCTAGATATGTAAAGGCAAATGAAGAGTTTTTTATCAGTAAAAATGGAGAAATGGCTTTTCCATTGCCTCGCAATAAAAAAGATTTATTAGAAACTTTTCCTGAAAAGAAAACTGAAATTACTGATTATATCAAGAAAAATGATTATTCAACCAAAGACGAAAAAAGTATCCTTAATATGATACGTTTTATTTCTGGTTCTTAAAACATTTAAAATTTACCCTATTATAGATGCCTCAAGTGTTAAACACTATTTGAGGCATTTTTTTTTATAAAAAGACTTTAACATCACAAAATATAATTAAAACAAAATTCAACGCTTTTTTTCCTACCTAAGAATTTGTTAGTAGACAAATAGATTAATCATCTTAACGTGGGAATACTAAATTAAAGGGTGTTTTACTAACTTTTACCTTCATTCAAAAGGGTTGACTAACAAACATTCATTAGAAATATGGAACATAAATGAATCACAACTCTCCAGTTTATTTAACTTTTTTCCCAATTCATTTTTATTCCTCCTTCATTCAATTGATTTGAGTTTTAATAAAGTAGCAAAGCCAATAATTTAGCACTGAACATAAAACAAAATCAATCATGAAAACAACTGAATCCAAAGTGAAATTTTTAACGACCTATGCTACATTTATGACAATCATCATGGTTTCATTTTTTTTATTCTCCTTTAACAAACTAAAAGAGATTGAAAATTTTGAAGAAATCAACGTAAAAAGAATCAATATTATCGAAAACGATGGCACTATACGAATGGTTCTTAGCAATAAAGAATTGCAACATTCAGGCAGAATGGATGGCAAAGATTGGGAAAAAAGAGAAAGACCATCAGGACTTATTTTCTTTAACGATCAAGGCGATGAATGTGGTGGACTTATTTACCAAACAAAGCAAACAAAGAATGGCTTGATTTCTGGAATGTCAATTACGATGGACCGCTACAAGGACGATCAAGTTTTACAACTATCCAATCAAGAGTCAATTGTTAATGGCAAAATCATGTCGCAACGTGGCATTAACATCAATGATTATCCTGCAGAAAGTAACATTACTACAAGAATGGAACTCTTTGCTCAAGCTGAAAAAATTACCGACCCTGAAACACGCAAAAAAAAGACAAATGAAATATATGAGCTACATGGCGAACGCAATCTATTGTTCTTGGGCAAAACCCGAGGAAACTCTCAAGGTTTGTTTTTAAACGATGCCACAGGAAAGCCCAAACTAATGATTTATGTTGACGAAAAAGGCAATCCTAAAATACAAACATTCAACACAAAAGGCGAAATGAAAAATGTGATTGCCGAAGATTTGTAAACTGATACTCCTTACAAGGTTTTATTATATTTGTAAAAACAGCAGGAATGAAAACAAAAAGTAGCCTAAAAAATATTTTCTTCACAATACTAGTGGTAATTGGTGTAAACACTACACAGATTTATACGTTGTACCAAACACGTAAGTTTGGTTCCATTAATTTTTTTGCAATCGAAGATCATGTTTTTGGGCTCTTAACTTGTTTGCTGGCCTTGATTAGCTCCTACTTATCATGGCAAATCATCTCTAGAAAGCAGTTCAAAAACACCCAAAAAATCATACTTTCATTTGCACTCTCCTTATTGATATTCGCTGTTTTTACAAGTTTATTTTTTATTTCTTACCGCTATTTAGTACATGGCTTACCTACGTCAACCTGGCTTTTGATTGGTAATATTGCTTTCGGAATCACTACTTATCACTTATACACCTGCGGGTTTACGCTAATTTACCTTTATTTTAATGATTCTAAAAAGTTGGAACTCGACATAGAACGATTAGAGCGAGAAAAGGAAATTTTTAAATCTAAAATGCTACAAAAAAACCTTGAACCGCATTTTCTATTCAACAATTTGAGCGTGCTTTCTAGCTTAAGTCATAAAAATCCAGAAGATTTAGAAAACTTTATCGACGATTTTTCGGGAGTGTACCGCTATTTTTTAGACCATTACGAACAGGAAATTGTACCACTATCTGAAGAGCTTGAATTTACAAAACGATACCGTAATCTAATTGAAAAAAGATTCAACAACGCTTATAAAGTTGTTTCAAGCATCAATGACACAACAGGATTTATATTGCCTTGCACTTTGCAATTAGGAATTGAAAATGCCATAAAACACAACAAGGCAAGCGAAGAAAATCCTCTGATTATTGAATTGTATCGAAATGAAAACACGATATTCATAAAAAACAAACTGAATGCAATACAACAACTAAACAGCTCTAAACTAGGAAACCAATACCTAAAAAAACACTACAAACTCATGTTTAACTTGGATGTCATTTTCACAAAAACAGAAAATGAGTATTGTGTAGCAATTCCTTTAATTTACTAAATATGAAATGCATAATCATTGAAGATGAAAATCATAATGCCGAAATCATTAGGAATCACATTCATAAATTTGACCCAAACATTACTATACTTGCTCAAATTAAAAGCAATGAAGAGTTGCGCAATTGGGCCACAAAAAAGGAAACTGTAGACGTCGTTTTTTCAGACATTGAGCTATTAGATGGAACAGTTTTTTTATCGTTAAAAGATAATATGATCAGCGCTCCAATTATTTTTACAACAGCCTATAATACTTTTTATCAGGAAGCTTTTGACACAAATGGCATTGGATATTTACTAAAACCTATCAGTTATAATCGCTTTAACGAAGCCATGCAAAAATTCCTCAACCTAAAAAAGAAAGAGGAAAACACCATTAACTGGCACGAAATGGCAATGTCATTATTACAACGCGAAGAGAAAAAATACAAAGAGCGAATTATCATCAAAAATAATGAAGGAATAGCTATGCTGAACACAAATGAAATCGCAGCAATAGTAGCAGAATCAGGCAAATGTGTTGCAATTAACACCTCAGGAAAAGAACATGCCTTTAAGGATACTTTAAGCGAATTGATACAAGAGTTGAATCCAAAAGTGTTTTTTCAAATCAACCGTGGCGAGATTATTAATATTAATTGTATTTTAAAAATAGAAAATTACTTTAATGACCGATTAGCAATTCAGTTAAAAAACTATAAAAAACGTTTCATTACAAGCACCTCATCAACGGCTGAATTCAGACGCTGGATCAATCAATAAATTCCAAAAAATATAAGCTTCTCGATTTGATAAGCTTTTTTTATTGGATTGAATAAAGTAAAATCAAAAAACACAAAAAAAGCCCAAACTTTCGTTTGGGCTTTTCGTGCGGATAATAGGACTCGAACCTACACGCCTTGCGGCACCAGATCCTAAGTCTGGCATGTCTACCAATTTCACCATATCCGCGTGCAATTAATTCACTAAACTCTTATTTAAAGAGGAGTTCATTGAACTGGTGTTTGTGGGTGCAAAGATACACATAACTTCGAATATTCAAAACAATTTTGATAAAAAATATTCATACTCTTTTTTGTACTTTTGAAAATATAAACAACATTCAACTAATGGAAAACATAAAAGCATACGTTCAAGAACACAAAGAACGCTTTATCAATGAGTTAATCGAATTATTAAAAATTCCGTCCGTAAGTGCTGATACTGCATATTCGCACGATGTTTTTGAAACTGCCGATGCCGTAAAAGCCAGTTTAGAGAAAGCCGGCTGCGATTTTGTCGAAATTTGCGACACACCAGGCTACCCAATCGTGTATGGCGAGAAAATAATCGACCCTAATCTACCTACCGTTTTAGTCTACGGACATTATGATGTGCAACCACCAGACCCAATGGAGTTGTGGACTTCTCCCCCATTTGAACCCGTAATTAAAAAAACCGATATCCATCCCGAAGGCGCCATTTTTGCCCGTGGATCTTGTGATGACAAAGGCCAAATGTACATGCACGTAAAAGCGCTGGAATACATGGTACAATCTAACACTTTGCCTTGCAACGTAAAGTTCATGATTGAGGGCGAAGAAGAAATTGGTTCTAAAAGTTTGAGTTGGTTTGTAGAACGCAACCAAGAAAAACTTAAAAACGACGTCATCTTAATTTCTGATACGGGAATGATCTCTAACCAGCAACCATCTATCACAACTGGTTTGCGCGGTTTGAGTTATGTAGAAGTGGAAGTTACAGGTCCTAACCGCGACTTGCATTCTGGCTTGTATGGTGGTGCCGTGGCAAACCCAATCAACGTGTTGGCTAAAATGATTGCTTCGCTTCACGACGAGAACAACCATATCACCATTCCAGGTTTTTATGACAATGTTGAGGAATTATCTCTTGAAGAAAGAGCCGAAATGGCCAAAGCGCCTTTCAGCTTAGAAAAATACAAAAACGCCCTGCAACTTAACGATGTGTACGGCGAAAAAGGCTATGTAACCAACGAAAGAAACTCTATCCGTCCTACGCTAGACGTAAACGGTATTTGGGGAGGCTACACCGGCGAAGGTGCAAAAACAGTAATTGCCAGCAAAGCATACGCCAAAATCTCCATGCGTTTAGTCCCTAATCAAGACTGGGAAGAAATCACTGAATTATTCACCAAACATTTCAACAGCATTGCCCCTGCAGGCGTAACTGTTTTGGTAAAACCGCATCACGGCGGGCAAGGCTACGTAACCCCAATAGACAGCATTGGCTACAAAGCCGCAAACATGGCCTATACCGAAACCTTTGGTGTACCAGCCATTCCCGTGCGTTCCGGAGGCAGCATCCCTATTGTAGCTTTGTTCGAAAAAGAATTGAAATCAAAAACCATCCTCATGGGATTTGGTCTCGACAGCGATGCCATTCACTCGCCAAACGAACACTTCGGGATCTTCAATTACCTCAAAGGAATTGAAACCATTCCATTGTTTTACAAGTATTTTGTAGAATTGTCGAAATAAATGCTATCAAAACCCACATCATCCGCTCTCCACAGGGCGGATTTTTTTTGGGCGTTCCCTTGTTGCACAAAATCTTTCTTGAAAAACACCATTCATCAAGCAACAAGGTCAGGCTGTTCGTTCTCAATCTTTTTAGCCGCCTAAAAAAAGCGCCTAAAAAGGATTTCCACTTCCATCCTTAACGCAAAAGAGTGTTCGTTGATGTTTTTTTTTGAGGAGAAAAATGCTGTGATGATACAAAACAACTTAACACTAAGTCAGATTCCCGACTATTGCCAAAACTGTAACCATTGAGTATGTTTTAGTTGAAATGTATATAATCCGTATATCTATTGATATCGTATTGTACTTTAAATCTTTGTAGTTCGGTATAATCTAATTTTGAAATAATAATACTTTCATCCTTAATTATCTTTGATTCATATAAGTTGGGTAAAATTATTTTTTCAAAATAATCCGATAAAAAATTAAATTCTTTAGAAGTGTGAACATAAAAAAGATGTTTATGAGTTTCATCATTTAAAGTAAATGATACATAGTTTTCAATTCCGTCATAATGGCTATCCTCATC